>JBQTHI010000102.1:0-10184 GCA_052390035.1 Actinomycetota bacterium
GAACCGCCCACCCCGGCATCGTTGCGAAGCGTCTCCCCGATCAGGGCCTGGAGGGCATCGGGACTAGGCCGGGTGTCAAAGTGGATCAACCAGACGAAGCTCACAGTCTGATCGAGACCACTCAGAACGGCTTCGGTACTCGGGACCACTCGGGGAGGAGGGTCATACGTGTCCGTTACGTCTCCGCTCGCGGCGGTTTCCTGCCCACCGACCACCAGCACCTGGGCGGGCGCATAAACTTGCCTGGAGAGCGCGGTCAGAGTTTCCTTTAAGGGCAGTCCGTCCACGGCGATAACCACAACCGCCACCGCCGGCAGACCACCAGGGGTGGGTTTAGGCGAAGATGGGGCCAGGGAGGCGCCCTGCGGGCTGTTCATGGGATGAAACATTGTGGAGCGACCGGGCAGCTACCGCAATTGTGGAGGTGGCATGCAGTTGGTGATGTTGTCGGGTGGGGTGGGCGGGGCGCGGCATGCCCGGGGCCTGCAGGCACTTGGGTCGGAGGAGCTGACCGTGATCGTCAATGTGGGTGACGATGCCCGGATATACGGTTTGTTGGTCTCCCCCGATCTCGACACCGTGGTTTACACCATGGCCGGCCGTGAAGGCCCCCACGGCTGGGGACTGGACGGGGACGCGTTCGTGACCATGGGAGCGATGGATGCCCTCCCCATTGACACCGCCTTCCGGATTGGGGATGGCGACCTGGCAACCAACCTCTTTAGAACCGATCGAATTGGAGCCGGGTGGTCGCTGACCTGGGTCACCACCGCGGTGGCCTCCGCCTTCGGGGTGAGGGCGACAATCCTGCCAGCCACCGACGACTCGCTCCGCACCGAGATAAAGCTTTCCGACGGGGAGTGGATTTCCTTCCAGGAGTATTTCGTCCACCGCCAGCACGCAGATGAGGTAGCCGATATCCGATTCGTGGGAGCGAGCGTTTCTAGTCCTTCTCCAGGCGTGATCGAGGCCATCGACGCCGCCGACGCCGTCCTGATCGGGCCATCGAACCCGATCCTGTCGATCTGGCCGATACTGGCGGTCCCCGGCGTCTCCGAGGCGATCGCCGGAAAGCCCATGGTGATGGCGGTCAGCCCGCTTATCGGGGGGGCCGCCCTTAAGGGTCCGGCCGACCGCCTTTTGACCTCGTTTGGCTACGGCGCCAACACCTCGGGTTTGGTCGCCTCTTACGGTGGATTGCTAACCGATCTCTTGATTGACCCTATCGATGGGGCTGATGCTTCGAGACCCGGGCGCCCACGCATCCATGTGGCGGATACCCGGATGCCCGATCTGGCGGGATCGACCCGGGTGGGGCAAACCCTCGTCGAGATCGTGGCTGGGAGCCGCGCATGATTTCAGTCTTCCCGGTCGAAGGCCTCCCGGAGGTGGCACCCGGAGACGACCTCGCCGGCCTGCTGACCGGCGCCCTCGCTGCCCTCCGGCCGGCCGACGGGGATATCGTTGTTGTCACTCAAAAGGTCGTCTCCAAGGCGGAAGGCGCGCTGGCCGACGCCGCCAGCGAGGCCGATTACCGAAAGGTCGTCGAGGAGCAAGCCGCCGCCACGTTGCGCCGGCGGGGTGACCTGGTGATCACCGTAACCAAACATGGGTTCGTTTGCGCCAACGCCGGCGTCGATCGGTCGAATGTGTCCGGCGATCGCGTCGTCCTCCTGCCCCGTCAGCCCGACCGTTCCGCTCACCGCCTCCGGATCCGGTTGGAGCGGAGCTTTGGGGTCGAGCTGGCAGTCATCATCACGGACACCTTTGGGCGGGCGTGGAGGGCGGGGCTGGTCGACGTCGCCATCGGGGTTTCGGGGATGGAGCCGATCCTCGATCTGAAGGGCACGATGGATGGGTTTGGTCGTCCCCTAGAGGTGACAGAAGTGGCGATTGTCGACGAGGTGGCCGCGGCCGCTGAGCTGGCGATGGGAAAGGCGCGGGGTATCCCGGCGGCCCTCGTGCGGGGAGTTAGCTACGTCAGGGGCGAAGGAAGGGCAACGGATCTGGTTCGCCCGCCGGCCCAGGATCTCTTCCGCTAGACACTCTTCAATTAGGCGCTGGTCAATTACACACTGGTCAATTACGCGCTGGTCAATTACGCGCTGGTCAATTACACACTGGGGCGACCGAGGCCCCGATAGTCGAGACCGGCCGCTCTGACCTTCTTCGGGTCAAGGAGGTTGCGGGCGTCGACCACCCGATATCCCCTCATCACCGCCGCCACCGCAGTCAGGTCCTGGGCAAGGAACTCGGGCCACTCGGTAGCCACGAGCAACACATCTGCTCCTGCCGCCGCCTCCACCGCAGTGGAGGCGTGTCTCTGTTCTGGGTCGCGCGCCTCCGGGTCGTAGACGACCACCTCGGCGCCTTCGGCAATCAGGAGGCGGGCGATCCTCGAGGCGGGCGACTCACGGACATCATCGGTCCCTGCCTTGAACGCCACTCCCCAGATACCCACCCTCCGCCCCACTAAACCGCCCCCGGCGGCGTTGCGCACTTTTTCGGCCACCAGCCGGCGTTGTTGCTCGTCGGCATCGATCACAGCCCGCAATAGGCTGAAGTCGTACCCGGCGTCGGCGGCGACGCCGATGAGGGCCAGGGTGTCCTTGGGGAAGCAGGAACCCCCATAACCGGGCCCTGGTTTGAGGAAGTGGGGGCCGATCCGATGGTCGAGTCCGACTCCTGCGAGCACGTCGACAATATCCGCTCCGATCGCCTCGCAGAGATTGGCAAGAGTGTTGGCGAAGGTAAGTCGGGCGGCGAGATAAGAGTTGGAGGCGTATTTGACCATCTCGGCCGACGTGGGGTCGGTGACAAGAACCTTTGCGTCGATCGTCTGGTAGAGGGCTGCCACAGCGTCGGCGTCCGCCTGGTCGGTGGCACCAATGACGATCCGGTCCGGATGGAGGAAGTCGGAAACGGCGCTGCCCTCGCGCAAGAACTCGGGATGGGAAACAATCCCGGCCTCGCTTCCCAGGTTGGCCAGCCGCTTACGCAGAGCTACCACCGTGCCGGGCGGCACCGTCGACTTGACCACAAACCGGGCCCCCTGACCGAGTTCTAAGGCCAGCTCGTCGACTACTGCCTCAACATAGGAGAGGTCGGCCCGGCCATCTTCCCCCGGTGGGGTAGGCAGGCATAGGAAAACCAACCCGGCGCCGGTGACGGCCTCCCGGTTGGAGCCGTGAAACGAGAGGCGTTCGGCGGCCATCGCCGCCGACATCAGTTCGGCCAAACCCGCCTCGAAAATCGGAGTCTCGCCCCGGCGGAGCCGGTCGACCCGTTCCGGTTGGGCCTCACCGATGACCACCCGGTGTCCAAGGGTGGCCAACCCGGTGGCAGTCACCAACCCCACATAACCGGCGCCAATAACGGCTACACGCTGAGAATTGTCCATCGATTCCACCCCTGACTCCTCCAAACCCGCCACCGAACCGAACCTAAGGTCGCAAGGGGTATCGGCCCCCTACAACCTTAGGTTCGGGGAAGGCCCCTCTACAACCGCGGAAGCTAGCCGCTTTGAAGCGTCCTGTCAGCATCCAGTCCGACGATTACGACGGCATCGACGGAGGCGTCGACCGAGCCGGTGGCCACCGTTCCGAACCCGAGGGCTTCAACGATCGCCTGTGCCCCGGCCATCGCCTCCGGACGGACGATGATCGTCGTCAACTCGAAGTCGTCGCGATCGGCGTCTCCGACATAGGCGATTTCGAAACCCTGATCGGCGAGAATTTCCGACCATCGGGTGGCCGATCCCTTGACTCCGTTCCCATTGAGAACCTCGAGGCGGAGGGGCGTCTCCGCCGTTGCCTCACCTATCGGATCGCCGGCGCCAAACGCCGCTATGAGATTGTCGGCCTCTGGATGCTCCATACGGACAATCGACATTCCTTCGAAGTCATCGATATAGCCGGGGAGGGTGGCGGTCTGGATCTTCGACCCTCCGATCGCCCTCATCGCAAACGCCAGCTCGATCAGCGAGGACTCGACCAGTGCCGAGTCAACCGAGAGATGTTTGGCGAAGGATGACACGATCGAACCGGTCTGGGTCAGCGTTGACGGCTTTCTTAGAGCCGAGAGGATGGAAAGGATTAGCTGTTGCTGGCGGCGGGTCCGCCCGAAGTCGTTGCCGTCCACCGAGGTCCAGCTCCCGTCGCGCAGCTCCTCGTAGGAGCGGGAGCGGGCGTAAGCGAGTGCCTGGTCGCCCTGCAACGTCCGCCGACCGGCCTCGACCATTAGCCCACTGTGGATGTCGCGAGCCGGGTAAGGAAAGTCCATGGACACGCCACCTACCTCATCGACCAGCGACTGGAACCCGACGAAGTCGATCTCAACATAGTGATGGATCGGGAGCCCAGTCACCTGTTTTACGGTGCGAACCATTAATGCCGCGCCGCCGTAGGAATAGGCAGCGTTGATGCGATCGCTGCCCTTTCCCGGGATCTCAACGAGGAGGTCGCGCGGGATGGAGAGGATTTGGGCCGATCCGGTGGCGGGATAAAGCTTGATCAGCATGATCACATCACCCCTGGCGCCGGGTGAATCTCCGAAGTTCTGGAGGCTGTCGAGCCCGGCCCGACTGTCGGACCCGATCACGAGGAAAGTGATCGGCTGATCGGCCGCGGTAGGCCGGTCGTTGAGCTCAGGAACCACTTCGGGGATCTGCGATGTATTGGTTCGGAAAGCGGACTGCGCCGAAGTCAACACCCATAAGGCAGCCCCCACCGTGAGGTTGGACAACACCAACAAGCC
Organism: Actinomycetota bacterium; assembly: GCA_052390035.1. Classification (GTDB taxonomy): domain Bacteria; phylum Actinomycetota; class Acidimicrobiia; order Spongiisociales; family ZC4RG35; genus JBQTHI01. Next base: position 4,756 of record JBQTHI010000102.1, read on the forward strand.
GATGATGAGCCGCTTCCACCACCGCGCCGGACCACGGCGACGACCGTTTGATCCGTCGTCGCCGGCAGAATGTTTGGAAGGGCGCGGAGAAGAAATGAGGGTCGAGTCGGAACTCATGCGATACCCCTAGAGACGTCGGTGACGATAACAAGGTTCCCTGTCCAACGCCTATCCCAACCGGGGCTAGCCTCCCGCCCAACTTCGAGAAGCGGAGCATTGTGGCGGTCCTGCCCCACGAGGGGACTTTTTCGATCCTTTACGGAACTCAGCCGGTCCCGGTCGGCACCGGGTATCAACCGGGTTACCTCGCCAGGCCCGACGAGGCCGGAAAGTTTCCTGTCGTCCTCCTCCTCCCCGGTTTGGCGGGCCTCCGCAGCGCGGAGAAGGACCTATGTCGCCGGCTGGCCCGGAATGGGTTCGGCTGTCTTGGCATCGAACTTTACGGAGGCAACGGAGCGGGGAGCACCGCCGCCTCGTACGCCGAAACCACCGACGAGGAGTGTTTGATCGGGACCGACGAGTCGTTTGACTATCTGCAGAGCGACGACGTCTTCTGGGCGATTCGGGAAACCTGCGGAATCATCGGCGTCGACGTCGGGGGCCGCTTCGCCTTGATCGCCGCCGCCACCCGGCCCTGGGTGGGAGCGGTGGCGGTGGCTTCGACCCCACTTACCGGTGACGAAGGCCGCCGCCACCAGGTGGCGAACTTCCTCTCCCACCTCCCGACCCCCGTCCTCGGCCTCTACGGAGAGGCCGACAACCTGATCGCCAACGAAACAATCGACGAGGCGCAGGATCGCAACGCTCACGGACAGTGGCTCCTCTATTCAGGGGCTAAACACGACTTCCTCGACGACGGCCACATCGATTACGACGCTGGCGCCGCCGCCGATGCCCAGACCAGGCTTGTCAATCTTTTCCGAACGGCCCTGCCGGAGGCGATTACCGAAGACCTCGGTTAGCTCAGGTTGGTGGCCGCACATGGTGAACCTCACCGGCGATCAACCGTTGAACTCCTGAATCCGTCGCCACCACGAGCGCCCCCGTTTCGTCGACGTCGACTGCGCGTCCAACGCCTTGCGGCTCCCAGTTGATCGTGCGGCCGATGGTGGAGCACCGCTCGAGATAGCGGTCTCGGGGCCAAGTCTCCGGCCTGCCCTTGAGGGCGGCAAAGAGGTGATCCGCCCATTGGCGGGCAACCTCGCGGTAGCGGTCAGGGCCGGGGTCGGCGGCGTATAACCCTCCCCGCCCCGGAGGAGGCTCTGGCCACCAGAGGTTGACCCCGCAACCCACGACCACCCTGGTTCCGCTCGCCTCCACCAGCAAACCTCCGACCTTCTCGTCGTCGATCAGCAGATCGTTCGGCCACTTCAGGCGGATGACCGGGCCGAGGATCTCGGCGGCCGACAGCCCGGCGATCAGCGGGATCAGAGGCCAGCTCGCAGCCGGCCAATCCGGTTCGAAGACGGCGCTCACCGCCAACGCCCGGGGAGCGGTCTCCCAACCGGTATGTCGTCGACCTCGCCCTGCGGTTTGACGCCCGGCGGCCACCACCTGGGGGGTGCCGTCATAGGCCCCGGCAGCCACATCCTGGGTGGAGGTCACCTCGTCGTAGATGTGCATGGAATAGGGTGTAGTCATTCCGGCCAGTTTCGAAGCGTTCCACAAGGATATGGAGGCCGCCGGTGGGTACTGAGGCGCGTATCGAACAACTCCGCAAGCTGCGTGACGAAGCCCTTCATGCCGGGACCCGGCGGGCGGTCGACCGCCAGCAAGAACAGGGAAAGCTAAACGCCCGCGAGCGAATCGATCACCTCCTCGACAAGGGGTCCTTTCAGGAGATCGACATGTTCGTCCGCCATCAGGGCTCCGGCTTCGGCATCGAGCACAAGCGACCTCCCGGCGACGCCGTGGTCACCGGTTACGGCACGATCGATGGGCGCACCGTGTTCGTCTTTGCCGAGGACTTCACGGTGTTCGGTGGAAGCCTCGGCAAGGCGGTCGCCGACAAGATCTGCAAGTTGATGGACCTGGCGATGGAGGTCGGCGCCCCCATCATCGGACTGAAAGACTCGGGGGGTGCTCGCATTCAGGAAGGGGTGGGCTCGCTCGACGGATATGGGCGGATCTTCGAGCGCAACGTCCGGGCGTCGGGTGTGATCCCCCAACTGTCGGTGATCATGGGTCCGTGCGCCGGCGGTGCGGTCTACTCCCCGGCGATGACCGACTTCGTCATCCAGGTCGACAAGGTCTCTCACATGTTCATTACCGGCCCCGACGTCATCAAGGCGGTGACCGGCGAGGAGGTGAGCTTTGAAGAATTGGGCGGGGCTTTAACCCACGCCTCGATCTCTGGTGTGACCCATTTCGTCTTCCAGGATGGGGCGGCGGCGCTTGACGCGGTCCGCTACATGTTGTCGTTCTTCCCGCAGAACAATCTGGAGTTGCCGCCGTACTTCCCACCTACCGACAGCCGCGACCGGCTGGCAGACGACCTCGACACCATCATCCCCGATTCGTCCAACCAACCGTACGACATGGTGTCGTTGATCGAACTGATATGCGACGACGGCGAGTTCTTCCAGGTGCACGAGCATTGGGCCCGCAACCTGGTGGTCGGGTTTGGGCGGCTCGACGGCCACGTCGTCGGGATCGTGGCCAACCAACCGGCGGTTCTCGCCGGAACCCTCGACATCACGGCTTCGGAAAAAGGAGCGCGATTCGTCCGGTTCTGCGACGCCTTCAATATCCCGCTGGTTACTTTCGTCGACGTGCCTGGATTCCTCCCTGGGATCGACCAGGAACATGGGGGGATCATCCGCCATGGGGCCAAACTCCTCTTCGCCTATTGCGAAGCAACGGTGCCGCGGGTGACGGTGATTACCCGCAAGGCGTACGGCGGCGCCTATCTCGTGATGAACGCCCGCGGGATCAGAGCGGACATGGTTTTCGCATGGCCATCGGCTGAGATCGCCGTGATGGGTGCCCAAGGAGCGGTCAATGTGATTTTCCGTCGCGAGCTTCAGGAGGCAACCGACCCCGAAGCAAAACGCACCGAGTTGATCGACGACTACCAGGATCGATTCAACAATCCGTACCGGGCAGCCGAATTGGGCTTGGTCGACGAGGTGATCGAGCCCCGAGAGACCCGGATCAAACTCATCCGGGCGTTCGAGATGCTGCGAACCAAACGCGAGCACCTCCCCCAAAAAAAGCATGCGAATATGCCCCTATGAAATCGGGATCCTGTGAGTCGCCGTACGCCAGACGCAGGACGCCGACCGGGAGCGTCTGAGAGGCGCAGATGAACTCTCTCCTAGTTGCCAACCGCGGCGAGATCGCGGTCCGGGTCATCCGAACCGCCCGGGAGTTGGGCCTGCGCACCATCGGGGTCTACTCGGAGCTTGATCGGGACGCCCTTCATGTGGAGTTGGCCGACGAGTCGTGGAACATTGGGCCGGCTCCCGCCGCCGAGTCCTACCTCAACGCAGCTCGCATCCTTCAGGTGGCGACCGCCGCTCGAGCCGATGCCATCCACCCGGGCTACGGATTCCTGTCGGAAAACGCCGCGTTCGCCGAGGCGACAACCCAAGCAGGGTTGATCTGGGTCGGCCCGCCGCCAGAGGCGATCAGGGGTATGGGCGACAAGATCACCTCGCGGCGGAATGCCCAGGCGGCCGGGGTGCCGATGGTTCCCGGCACGACGGAGCCGAGCAATTCGATCGAAGAGGTGACCTCGGTGGCGGAGAGGTACGGCTTCCCGGTGGCGATCAAGGCGGCTCACGGCGGAGGCGGCAAAGGCCTCCGAGTGGTGACCGCGCCCGAGGAGATAGGCAGTGCCTTCGAGGGCGCCCGGCGGGAAGCTGACGCCTATTTCGGCAACCCCGAGGTTTATGTCGAGAAGTACCTGCCGCGGCCCCGACATGTCGAAGCCCAGGTGCTGTTTGACAGCCACGGCCATGGCGTATTCCTCGGTGAACGTGACTGCACCGTGCAACGGCGTCACCAAAAGCTCATCGAAGAAACGCCGTCACCGGGCCTGACCGATGACCTCCGGGCGGCCCTCGGTGAGGCCGCTCTCGCCACGGCTCGGTCGTGTGGGTATGTCAACGCGGGGACGGTCGAGTTCCTGTTCGATCCGGACGAAGGCGCCTTCTATTTTCTAGAGATGAACACCCGACTCCAGGTCGAGCACACCATCACCGAGATGGTCACCGGACTCGACCTGGTGGAGTGGCAGCTTCGTATCGCCGACGGCGAGCGACTGCCCTTTGCGGACGTGCCGGTCAAAGGGCATGCCATCGAATTCCGGATCAATGCCGAGGACCCGCTCCGCGGGTTCCTTCCCACACCCGGTCAGATAGTCGACTACCGGGAGCCGGCCGGGCCGGGAGTGCGGGTCGACGGTTGGGTGAGGCCCACCACCAGGGTGAGCCAGTACTACGACAACCTGATCGCCAAGTTGGTGATCTGGGGAAGGGATCGGGACCAGGCGATCAGGCGGGGCCGGCGGGCTCTGCAGGAATACGAAGTGACCGGCGTTTCGACCACCATCCCTGCTCATCTGGCGGTGCTCGACCACCCTGACTTCAACGAGGGCCGCCACTACACGCGCTGGATGGAAGAGCAGGTCAAGCTGCCCGACCCGATGCCCTCGTCACCCCCTACCTTGCCCGAGGAGGAGGACCTGTCCCGACACGACATGACGGTGGAGATTGGAGGACGGCGGTTCGCCGTCACCTACTGGGCGCCGGAGGGGATCGCCACCGGTGGTCCGGTCGCCCCCCGTCGCACTCGACCCCGGTTGCATAGGGCCGCAGCCGCCTCCCAAAGCGACGGGGTGGTAACCGCTCCGATGCAGGGGACGATCGTGAAGGTCTTGGTCAAGGCGGGCGACAAGGTCGAGGAGGACCAGCCGCTGTGCGTGCTCGAAGCCATGAAGATGGAAAACGAGGTTCGGTCCCCTACTGCGGGCGAGGTGGTCGACCTCCGGGTGCAGACTGGTGACACGGTTGCTTCCGGTGCCGTCCTGGCGGTGATCAAGTAGGTCGGCACCGAGCGGTCGGCCGGGTGCTCGTCATTGGCGCTGCGGCCGGGATCATCGCCTTCGCCGGATTGCCGCCCGATGAGATCTCCGACCTCGTGTTACCGACCACGGCCATCGCGCCCCCGTCCACTACGGCTGCGGCAAGGACCTGCGAGAAGGCGGTAAGCGGTCCCATCCTCGGCTCGGATCCGGGCTCACTTTCGCTGGCCATCTCTCAGGCGGCCTTCGAGTGCTCCGCCAACGCGGTCATATCCGCAGGTAGTGGCGGAATCTTGATCCAGGCGGCAAAGGTCGCCGCGGCTCTGCGGGCGCCGTTGCTCGTGGCGGGCGCCGATCCCGACTTAATAAGTGGCGAGGTCGATCGGCTGGGAGCGGGGAGGGT
>JBQTHI010000103.1:0-1662 GCA_052390035.1 Actinomycetota bacterium
CATGACTATCTCAGGAAGCCCCACTCATCGAGCACCCTTTAACATCAGAGGTCATCGTCGGATGTGTCACTGAACTGACTTTGATGGCCCTTCCGGTTGGAGTTGGGAGTGAGGTGATCTGACAATCCCAGGTTGAGGTCAGGGGCCGTGCCATCGTCGGCGGCTTGAACGGCTGCCTAGCGATGGAGGCCGCTGACGATGAGTGACGGTAGTAACGGCCTGGCCGAGGCGATGTTGGGACTGGAAGGGTTCCGGGTTCTCGAGGTGACCGAGACCTCCGACGAGCTCACCATCACCGTCGAGACGATCTCCAATGTCGAGGGGTGCCGACGGTGCGGAACCCGAGCCGAGGCCCATGACCGCAGGCCGACAGATGTCCGGGATCTGGCCTGCTTCCGCCGGCCGGTGAGGCTGCGGGTCCTGAAGCGACGGTGGCGGTGCCCCGATCCGGACTGTGACGCCAAGACCTGGACGGAGAGCCACCCTGCTCTGCTCACGAGGCAGGTGATGACCTGTCGGGCCGGGTTCGAGGCGGCCCGCCAGGTCGGTGAGCTGGCCCGCCCGGTCTCTTCGGTGGCCGACGAGCTCGGGGTGTGCTGGGACACGATCATGGCGGCGGTGACGGCCCACGGCACCCCTCTGGTCGACGACCCTGACCGGGTGGGCGTGGTTACCCAACTGGGGGTCGACGAAACCTCCTTCCTCAAAGCCAACCGGACCCATCCCACGGTCTACGCCACCGGGCTGGTCGACACCCGAGCAGGGATCCTCATCGACATGGTGGAGGGGAATACCGCCTCTGACCTGTCCGAATGGGCCCACCGCCAGGATGAGGACTGGCTTCGGGGAATCGAGACGGTGTCGATCGATCTCACCGACTCCTACCGGGCCGGACTCTCCCCCCACCTCGACCATGCCCTCCGGGTCGCCGACCCGTTTCATGTGGTCCGGGTGGCCAACCGCTGCCTCGATCAGGTCCGCCGCCGGGTCCAGGGAGAGACCAAGGGCCATCGCGGCCGCAAGGACGATCCTCTCTACCGGATCCGAAAGCTCCTCCTCAAGGGCTCCGAGCGGCTCGACCAGCAAGGCACCGACCGGATGCTGCTCGGTCTGCGGGTCGGCGACCCCCAAGACGAGGTGGCCGGAGCCTGGCTCGCCAAGGAATCCGTCCGTGACATCTACCTGGTCGACGACCCAGCAGACGCCGCCACCTTGGTCGACAAGGCCATCCGAGGCTGCCTCGAAGACGAAGTCGCAGAGATCCAAACGCTCGGTCGGACCCTGAGCCGGTGGCGCACCGAGATCCTCAACCATCATGTGACAGGCGCCTCCAACGGGCCCACCGAAGGCTTGAACCTGGTCATAAAGAAGGTGAAGCGAGCCGGTCACGGATTCCGCCGGTTCGACCACTACCGGCTCCGCTGCCTCCTCCACGCCGGAGGCATCACCTAGCCCAACCGGCCCTCACCACCCCGGCATCAGAACCCGCCAATCCCCATTCCACGTGGTGCGGGTGGCCAACGAATCGGTGGATGACTGCCGCCAGCGAGTGCAGAACGAGATCCTGGGGCATCGGGGACGCAAACACGACCCCCTCTATCGGGTGAGGCGGCTGCTCACCCGGGCCTGACGAGTCCCTCGACGAGGGAGGAAGGATCCGCC
>JBQTHI010000104.1:0-12109 GCA_052390035.1 Actinomycetota bacterium
CATCGATTGCGTACACGGTGCCGCTCTGGCTGCCGACATAAAGGAGGTCCCCGGCCAGCACCGGGGCGGTGGTGATCAGGTTGTCGGCGGCGAAGGGCTCTTCCCAGGGCGAGATGAGCAGACCCTCTGCGCTTTCCCAGAGCGAGCCTTCGAGCGAGAGCGCCACCAGCAATCTGCTCTCAACCAGGTACAAGGTGTCGGGGGTGGCGACCGGTCCGAGTCGCATTGGCTCCGAGGCCGGGTAGAAGGATGAATAGCCGTCGGCCGGCGTTCCGCAGGCGCCGGCGGCAAACGCGTGCGTGCCGGGCGGCGTTTCCAAGCCGACGAACAAGACCTGGTCGGTCACGACCGGGTTGGCAACGGCCGTTCCGACCAGCTCCACCGGGCTCTCACAGACAGGAACGCCGGTTTCCGCCGAGACCGAATACAGCAGGCCTTCGCGGGCTGCGGCATAAACGATGCCCTTCGATTCGGCCGGAGAACCAAGAAAGCTGCCCTCGGTGTCGAGTCGCCAGACTTCGTGACCCAGGGCAAGGTCGAGGGCGATGAGGTCGCCTTCGGTGGTTGCAAATACGGCTAGGGGGCCGGCGATCAGGGGTGCTCCCCGCACATGTCCGATTGGGGTCTGCCAGCTAGGAGAACCGCTTCGCAGGGCGTTGTAGGCGTAGGCAACGCCATCGTTGGTGACGAACACCAGCGCCGGATCGGGTTGGACGTCTCCCAAGGTGGCGGGTAACCCCACCGCCAGATCTGAGGTTATTGCCCCCTCGGCCTGCACCGTGAGGTTGAGAAGCTGGGAGGTCAGATCGAGCCCGTAGACGATGTTCTCTTCGGTGGCCACGTATCCGTATGGACCCTGGGCAATCGCCGAGCTGACGATGCTCGCTCCCGGTGTTTCCCTCCAGTAGTAACCCGTCATGTTGCGGAATCCGCCCTCCGCCGTCCCTACTCTGGCGGCCCCCCCTCTCACCGCGAAGTTGCCGGTGATGCGGGTCTCGGGGGCGGGCACCTGAGTCTCCTCGATGGCCAGGACCGCAGCTGTGGTTGTGGTGCGGGAGGTGGTAGTGGTGCTCGGGGGAGGCGGGGTCAGAACGTTGACCGCCACCGCGGCCGAGGCCACCGCCAGGGCGGCCACCCCGACGATTCCCGCTGCGACCTGCCAGACCGGTCGGCGGCGCCGTCGGGGCCTGACCAGGCCGGCGGCTCTGCGCTGAGCCGGGCTGAGAACAAAGTCGCCGGCGAGACCCGCAGTTTCCATCGCCTGATCGATCCGGGAGCGGAGCAAAGCGACGTCCTCATCGCTGACCACCCCCGCCGATTCCATGGCCTTGGCCGCCTCGGGTAACCCGAGGAACCCGGGCAGCCAATCGGGTGGAAGGTTGTGGAGCCCCGCCGTCACCGTTACGGCCAGCGGGTCGTCCCACAACTTCCCGGCATCTATCGCCTTCCCGGCCTGAACCACGTTTCCGATCTGCATGGCCAGCGCCGCAGCCTCGGCGGCCAGTTCGGGGTCCTTGTCACGGCGCGCCCGCACCGTCATCAACTCCACCGCCGCTCCCAACCAGCGGCTCTGGAGGAGCCGGTCGGTGAGGTCTACGGCCCGGTTGTGGTCCCAGGTGTCGGCCAGTTCCAGCTGCAGGGCTTCGATCCGGCTCCGCCAGCGAAGCCCGTCCCCGCCGGCGGGGGTGGCGGTCAGGGCCAGGTCAGCCTCGGCTCGGGCCTCACCGGCCCATCCGCCGGCCCAGAGCGCCCGGGCTCGCAGGTAGCGGGTCGCATTCTCCCAGGCGGGCAGGCGCTCGAGCGAGTCGGCAAGGGCGGCATCGGCCGCCTCCAGCGCGGCCTCGGCCCGATCGAAGAGCAGCGCGCCCTCCGCCTGGCCCATATGGGCGATCATCTTGGCGGCGGTGGCGTCCACCCTGGCGGCGGTGGCTAAAGCCTGTCGGGCCGTTTCATCGGCCTGGTCGGGCCGACCGCTGCCATACAGGGCGCGGGCCAGATAGGCCTGATTGCTGGCCAATGACGCTTCTCCTTCAAGCGTCCCTGCTTTCTCCACGAGGCCGGCAAAGTCCATCTCTGCTTGACGGGTGTTTCCCTGATCGAGCTCCACCCAGGCGCGGTTGAGGCGGCCGTAGAAAAGTTGGACTTCGGAGCCGTGAGCCTCCAGCAGAGCCGTGCCTTTCTGAAGAGCGGCCTCGGCCTCGGCGGCGAATCCGAGCCGCGACAGCTCCCGGCCGTGAAAGGTGAGGAGCGATCCCAATTTGGCCAGCGAGCCAAGCGATGCCGCCGCCGATTCGGCCAGCGCCACCCAGCGCTCGGACTCTTGCGGATGTTGGCGGTCATCGGCTACCGCCGCGGCGAAACCCAGGGCGTCCACCAAGTGTTCGCCCCTTAACAACCTGACAGCCTTCTCCACCTCGGTTCGGGCCTCGGTCGACCTTCCCGCCGATCGGTGGAGCATGGCCAGCTGAAGGAGGAGGTCGCCTTCGGCTTCGCCGCCTTCGAGACCGGCCGCCTCTAACGACTGCAAGGCCAGATCGATGAGTTCGGTGCGCTCGGCGTCGTGGCGCCTGTGGTCACGGGCCAGCGCCGCCCGGCTCAGGACCACCCACGCCTCCTCCGCCCGGCCCGCCTTCAACAAGAGTCGCCCGGCGACAACCGGCCCGGCTTCGAGGACCTCGGCCAGGCGGCCCGCCAGATAGGCACCGACCGCCGGGCTGACCTCCACGGTTTGGTCGGAGGCGAGCGCATAACCCGTACCCGACTCGATAACCGCGCCGGCCTTTTGCAGCTCAGCGGCGGCCGCCATGACTTCGCCCGGTGGGATTTCCAATGCTTTCGCGGCCGCCGCCACCGAAACCGGGACTCCGGCGATCGAAAGTAGCGAGAGGAGATCTTGAGGAGCCGCCACGGGCGGGCAGTTTGGCAGGACGGCGGCGAGAAGCGCAGTCGAAAGCCGTACCCTTTTGGGGGTGCGCTGTTTACAGAAACCGATCCAGGGCTGATCGACGGTGAAACGATCACTCACCGTTGGATCGTTATCGCCTCCCTTGGCCGGTTTGATGGAGAGGTGGAAGGGCTACGCGTTCCCTTCCCGGCGTTGGGTGGTCGGCGCCGGAGCAAGAGCTTTTGCTCTTGCCGGCCTGGCACTCGAGTCGCCCCTGCTGGCGGTGGTTCCTTCCGAGCGTGACGCCGAGGAACTTTTCGAGGATGTCGGCCTATTCACCGAGGTCTGGCTCGTCCCGGCGTGGGAGACGCTTCCGTTTGAGCATATGTCGCCGAACCTGGCGACCATGGCACATCGCGCCGAGGCTCGGTTTGAGATCAACCGGGCGGTGCCAGGGACGGTCGTGGTGGCATCGGTGCGGGCGGCGATGCAGCGGCTCAGCCCCTCGGCTCCGGATCCCGTCGCGATCATGCGAGGGGACGAGGTGTCGTTACCCGAACTACGCAGGACCCTGGCGAATCTTGGCTACGAACGCACCGATCGGGTCGAGGCGCGGGGCGAATTCGCGGTGCGGGGCGGCATCCTCGACCTGTTCCCCGCACAAGGAAGCGGGGCTGTTCGAATCGATCTCCTCGGGGACACCGTCGACGACATGCGGGAGTTTTCGGTGGCCTCGCAGAGGTCGACCGATCCCATCGACGAGGTGTTGGCGTACCCGGCGAGGGAGTTCCGACCCGAAGACGAAGTCAGGCGACAGGCTCGTGACCTGGTCCGTTCCGAACCGTGGGCGGCGAGCACCTGGGAGCGACTGGCCGAGGGCCAGCTGTTCTCCGGGATGGAGTCATGGCTGCCATGGGTGGCCGAGCCGCGATCTCTGCTCGATGAGATCCCAGATGGTATGAGGCTCGTTTTGATCGAACCGGCACGCGGTGGTGACCGGGCCAGGGATTTGATCCAAGAGGAGGAGGAGTTGGCCGCCGCTCTGGCGGATACCTGGGGGAGCGGCGCGCCTGAGGCCGGTCGGCACCCGTCGCTCCACATCGAACTAAATCTGGAAGACGCCCTGGAGATGCCCTCCGTGCCCGTAGCCCCGGGCGACGCCACCTTCGAGCTCATCGGGTTTGACGCCACCCCAGGTGATGCCCGCTCGGTCGCGATGGCGGTCGATCGCCTCCAGCGGCGCGAGGTCGATGTGGTCATCGCCATGGACGGGGCCGCCGCTGCCGAGCGGGTTGGGCGGTTGCTGGGTGAAGAAGGTGTGTCACCGGCGACAATCCCGATCGGGATTCATCGCGGTTTTGTCACTACCGCCCTCGGGGTGGCGGTGCTGGGAGAGCAGGAGATCGCCGGTCGACGCCGTGCCCATCGGACCCCGGCCCGCCGGCGGGCGGAGACCCCCATCACCTACGCCGACCTCACCCAAGGCGACTACGTGGTTCATCAGCGCCACGGCATCGGTCACTTCGAGGGCCTGGTCGCCAGGACCATGGCGGGCGTGGAGAGGGACTACCTGGTCATCGCCTACGCCGGTGAAGACCGGCTGTATGTTCCCACCGACCAGTTGGCTTCGGTGAAGAAGTACACCGGGGGAGAGGCTCCCCGCGTTTCTCGTATGGGGGGCAGGGACTGGTCCGAGACTAAGGACCGAGTACGGCGGGCGGTGGCGGCGGTGGCCGAAGAGGTGGTCAGGCTTCATCGGGCGAGGGCCCGGGCCAGCGGTTATGCCTTCGCCCCCGACACTCCATGGCAGCGAGAGATGGAGTCGTTTTTCCCGTATGAGGAGACGCCCGACCAGCTCACCGCCATTGCCGACGTAAAAGGTGACATGGAGGGGGAAAAGCCGATGGACCGGCTGGTGTTCGGGGACGTGGGCTACGGCAAGACCGAGGTGGCCATCCGCGCCGCTTTCAAAGCGGTGAACGCCGGCAAACAGGTGGTGGTGCTATGTCCCACCACCCTGCTCGCCCAGCAGCATCACCAGACATTTTCGGATCGCTTCGATCCTTATCCGGTCAGGGTCGAGGTGTTGTCCCGGTTCCTCACCAACCGCCAGCAGCAGAGGGTGGTGGAGGCGATCGCCACCGGCGAAGCTGATGTGGTCATAGCAACGCACCGCGTTCTTTCGGAAGACGTTCGATGGAAGAGCCTGGGCTTGGTCGTCATCGACGAGGAGCAACGATTCGGTGTTGCAGCCAAGGACCAGCTTCGCCGGCTCAAAGTGGGGGTGGATGTACTGACTCTCACGGCCACACCGATTCCTCGCACCCTCGAGATGGCCCTGACCGGTATCCGGGAGGTCAGTCACATTCGCACCCCTCCCGAAGACCGTCATCCCATCCTCACTTACGTCGGGCCTTTCGACCACCAGGCGGTCTCGGCTGCCATCCGCCGGGAGTTATTGCGGGACGGACAGGTCTTCTACGTGCACAACCGGGTCGCCTCGATCGACCAGGCGCTGGCCGGACTTCGGAACCTTGTACCCGATGCTCGCTATGTCGTAGCACACGGTCAGATGTCGGAAGGTCAGCTCGAACAGGTCATGCTCGATTTCTGGAATCGCGAATACGACGTAATGGTGGCGACCACGATCATCGAGTCGGGCCTCGACCTTCCCCAGGTGAACACGCTGGTGGTTGAACGAGCCGACCTGTTGGGTCTTGCCCAGCTCTACCAACTTCGCGGTCGGGTGGGGAGATCGAGCCAGCGGGCCTATGCCTATCTTTTTCATCCCGCCGAGCAGAGGATTGGCGAGGAGGCTCATCGCCGTTTGGAGGCAATCGGGGAGGCGACCGATCTTGGCTCCGGTTTTCACCTGGCCTTGAAAGATTTGGAAATCAGAGGCGCCGGGTCGATCCTCGGTGAGGTGCAGTCCGGGCACATTGCGGCTGTCGGATTTGACCTTTATGCCGATCTGGTCGCTGAGGCCGTGGCTCAGCTTGAAGGAACGGATGTCCCCTCGGTCGAGATCAAAGAGGTCAGGATCGAGGTACCGATCGATGCCCACCTGCCCGACGACTATGTCCCGGAGCAGGGTTTGCGCCTGGAGGCCTACCGCCGGCTGGCTACCGCCGTCGCACCCAACGAGGTAGATGATGTGGCCGCCGAGTGGCTCGACCGCTTTGGACCACTACCACCGGCGGCAGTCGCTCTGCTCGACATCGCTCGTCTTCGGGTTGAGGCCTTGCGGGTCGGTCTCACCGAAGTTGTCAGGCTGAAGAGCGAGGTGCGGATGGCCCCGGTGAGTTTCCTGGCGAGCCAGGAGGTGCGGCTAGGACGACTCGCTCCGAAGGCGGTGACCCGGGACGGGGTGTTGTTCATTCCCGCCCCGGCCGACCTGGTCGAAGGTCTACTCACCTTCATTCGTGAAATGTGGCCGCCGCCTGAGCCACGGGCGGGATAAGCGAGCGCTATCGCTACGATCGCGCCGTGCGGAAATCCCTCATCGGACTACTGGTTCTCGCCGCGTGCGGAGGTGGGTCGAGCGGTTTACCGGCTGCCACGGTGAACGGGGTCAACATCACCGTCGGGGACATCCAGGCGATGCGTATCACCGAAGCCGCCAGAGTCAGCAAAGCCGACTTCGCCAAAGACCTAACCGACGCCATCATCAACCAGATCGTGGTCGGAGCAGTCAAAGAAGCTTTCTCCATCGAACCGACCGAGGCCGAGGTCGACGCCAAGGTTGCTGAGTTGAGCACCGAGATTGAGGGTTCACAAGGAGTGTCCGTCGAAGAGTTCTTCAACAGTCGGAGTCTTCCGGTCAATCGGCTCGATGTAATCGCCACCCAGCAACTGATCCGGGATCAGCTTCAGCAGCAGTTCATCGACCAGGCGGTCCCCGCCTCCGATGAAGATGCTCGCCTCTTGCTGACGAGTGACCCGGTCGGACGTACCACCGCATGCGTTCGGCACATCCTGGTCGCCAGCGAAGGCGATGCGATCGACGCCAAGACACGGAGCGAGGCTGGCGAAGACTTCGCGGCGCTGGCGAGCGAAGTCAGTACCGACGGCACCGCCGCCAACGGGGGAGATCTGGGGTGCCAGTCGCTAGGCGTGTACGTCCCTGAGTTCGCCGAAGCTGCTTACGAGGCGGAGATTGGTTCCGTCACCGACCCGATTGAGAGCCAGTTCGGGTGGCATTTGATCCTGGTCGAGTCGCGGGAGGAGCCTTCGCTTGCCCAGCTCAGAGATGAAATTGATTTCGGCAGAGTCAGCCAGCTCATCGACGGTTGGTTACGTGAAACCGTCAATGACGCCGAGGTCGAGGTGGAGCCGCAGTATGGGGTTTGGGTGACCGACCCCACTCCGCAGGTGATTCCCCCCTCCGGCTAGGCATATGAAGATCATCGGTCTGGGCCCGGGGTCCCTCGACCGACTACCGGTGTCGGTCCTCGCCCTGCTCCTCGACCCTTCGACGACCGTCATCGTTCGCACGCTTGATCATCCGGCGGCCACCGAGTTGGCGCAGCGACGGCCAGTCCTCACCTGCGATGACCTTTACGCGGCTCCGACGTTCGAACAGGTCTATGAGGCGATCGCCCAACGGGTCGCAGCGGCTGCGGTGAAGGGCCCGACCATTTACGCCGTCCCTGGCAGTCCCCTGATCGGAGAGCTGGCGGTGCCGTTGATCCGGGCCAGGGTGACAGCAGAGATCGTCCCAGGCGAGTCGTTCGTCGACGCGGTTTTGGCGGCCGTGGGATACGACCCGCTCGACCGGGGGCTGCGAGTTCTCAACGGGCACGACCTGCCCGACCCCTTGCTTATCGACGGACCGACGATCGTCGCCCATCTCGATCTCCCTGTCGTCCTGGCTGAGGTGGCGGCTGCCCTGCAAAGAGTCGTGGCCGAAGGGTCGCAGGCGACGCTCGTGGTCGAGGCGGGCAGCGGCAAACAGCGCCTCATCACCACGACACTCGGCGAGGTCGACCCTGAACTCGCCGGAACGAGGACGTCGATGTTTCTTGATCCAGAACCCGGAGGTGTGGTCGGCGTTCTCACCACCATGGCCCGGCTCCGCCGCGAGTGCCCGTGGGATCGCCGCCAGACCCATCAGAGCCTCGTCAAGAATTTGATCGAGGAATCCTTTGAGTTGGTTGAGGCGATCGCCGGGCTGCCCGACAGCCTGGGGGCAGTGGAGGACGAGTTGGGTGATGTCCTCCTCCAGGTGCTGTTCCACGCCGAGATCGCTTCGGAAGAATCGGGACTCGGCATCGAGGACGTCGCCGAGAATCTGCGTCAGAAGCTGGTCCGCCGCCATCCCCACGTCTTTGGCGATGTCGAGGCCAAAACCCCCGAGCAGGTCAAGGCCAACTGGGAGCAGATCAAGCGTGACGAACGAGGTAACGCACCTTCATCGGCGCTCTCCGGGGTGGCGGCGGGGATGCCGGGACTCGAGCGGGCGGCCAAGCTGCAACGGAAGGCGGCCGCGGTGGGCTTCGACTGGCCGTCAGTCGGGCCGGTTTTCGACAAACTCGACGAGGAGATCGGCGAGCTACGCCGCGCCCTCGATGATCCGGTTCGCCGTGAGACCGAGCTGGGGGATGTGTTGTTCACCGCCGTCAACCTCGCCCGACATCTCACCATCGACCCCGAGCTTGCTCTCCGGCGGGCCATCGGTCGCTTCATCGAACGGTTCAAGGCGATGGAGGCGATGGGCCCGCTGGAGGGTTTGACCCTGTCACAGCTGGACCAAAGGTGGGAGCAGGTCAAGGCCGGTGGGCTAAACAGCGCATGAACTAACGTTGCGGCCCTTGTCCACCTCGACCAGGATCACTGCCGTCAATGCCCGCGAGATTCTCGACTCGCGAGGGAACCCCACCGTGGAGGCTGAAGTCCACCTGGCGGAGGGAGCATTCGGGCGGGCGGCGGTGCCATCGGGGGCCTCCACCGGAAGCGGGGAGGCGCTCGAGCTTCGTGATGGGGGGACTCGGTATGGCGGCAAAGGGGTGCAAACCGCCGTCGGGAATGTCGCCGCCCTCATTGCCCCCGCCCTGACCGGCCTGGACGCATCACGCCAGGAGCTGATCGACCAGGTCATGCTCGATCTCGACTCGACCTCAGATAAGGGAAAGCTCGGCGCCAACGCCATTCTGGCCGTGTCACTGGCCGTCGCCCGGGCGGCAGCCGGCGCCACCGGACTTCCCCTGTACCGCTATCTGGGTGGTCCTACCGCCCGACTGCTGCCGGTGCCGTGCCTGAATGTTGTCAACGGCGGCGTTCATGCTTCCAACTCCATTGATATTCAGGAGTTCATGCTCGTGCCCGGCGGTTTGCCGACGTTTGCCGAAGCTTTGCGGGCCGGGGTCGAGTGTTATCAGGCGCTTAAAAAGGTGCTCGGCGGACGGGGATTGACCACCAACGTAGGGGACGAAGGCGGCTTCGCTCCCAACCTCGCCACCAACCGGGCTGCCCTCGAAGCGGTAGCAGAAGGTGTTGAGGCGGCCGGTTACAAACTCGGTGAAGAGGTCGCCCTCGCCCTCGATGTGGCGGCTACCGAGCTGTACGAGGCGGGCCGGTACCGCCTTGATGGGCGAGAGCTCACCTCGCCGGAGATGGTGGACTACTTGGAGGGTCTCGTCGCCGATTTCCCGCTGGTGTCAATCGAAGACGGGATGTCGGAGGCGGACTGGGATGGATGGCAGCAGCTGACCTCCCGGCTCGGGTCGAGAATCCAACTGGTGGGAGATGACCTGTTCGTCACCAACGAGGACCTGCTGCGGAAAGGCATCGCTACCGGGGCTGGGAATGCCATCCTTATCAAGGTGAACCAGATCGGCAGCCTCTCCGAGACCCTGCACACGATGGAAACCGCCGAACGCGCCGGTTACGGACGGATGGTCAGTCATCGCTCCGGAGAGACCGAAGACTCATTCATCGCCCACCTCGCGGTCGCCACCAACGCAGGGCAGATCAAGTCGGGAGCCCCCGCCCGTGGCGAACGAACCGCCAAGTTCAACCAACTACTTCGCATCGAACAGGCCCTCGGCAACGACGCCCGATATGGGGGCTGGGACACCTTCCGGAAGTTCAAATGATCACGGTTTCCCGGACCGCGCGGTGGATCGGCGGTTTCGTGTTGATCACGATCGCCCTGGCTCTGTTGACTACCGCTGTCCCCTTCCGTCAGATCATCGATCAAAGGGCACGGGTCGAAGCGGCTCGCTCCGAACTGGCGGCACTAGCCGCCCAGAACGAGGCCTTGGCCGCGGAGGTGGAGGCACTGACAACGCCTGCGGAGATCGAACGACTGGCTCGAGCCAAGCTGGGCTTTGTCATGCCGGGGGAGACGGCGTACGTTGTCCTCGAGCCAGAGCCGTTGGAGACCAACAGTGCCACCGACCCCGCCCCCATCGAACCTGCCCCAGCGTGGTGGCGGACGATATGGGATTTCTTCACCGGCCAAGATCTCAGCGGCACCTGACCCCCGCCCCCAGATTGAGGCTCAGCTCGGACGACCGTTACGGGCACCGTCCCGGGTCGTCGAGCGATGCCATTTGGGTCTGCCGGTGGTGATCGAGGTGCCACCCCTGCTCGACGACGGCACTCCGTTCCCGACCCGGTTCTGGCTGAGTTGCCCGCTGGCCGTTCGCCGCATCGCCAGGTTCGAGTCGTCCGGCGCTATCAGGCAGATGGAGGAGCGGCGGTCGACCGATCCAGACTTTGCTCGTGGAGTTGACCAAGCTCATCGTCGGTACGCCGACGAGCGCGATGTCCTCATCGCAGGCGACGCGGCTCACCGACCGCAAGGCGGGGTCGGTGGGGCTGGAGGCGGAATCAAGTGTCTCCATGCCCACTACGCCGATCATGTCGCTGGTGGCGACAATCCGGCAGGTCAGTCTGTAGCTGACCAAATCGAACCGCTCGATTGTCTGGTGCCCTGCGTAACGGCGGGGGCGAAAAATCCCGCATGGAGAGAGCCGCGATGAAGGCGGCGGCGGTCGACGTCGGTACGAACTCGATGCGCCTATTGATCGCCCACCAGATCGGTGGCGGCCTCGTTGAGCTTGGTCGATATGAGCGAGTAACCGGCCTCGGGCGGGGGGTCGATGCCACCGGCATGTTGTCCGAAGAGGCCATCGATCGCACCCTCATCGCCCTGGCCGAATTCGGCGCTCGCCTCAACCGGCACATGGTGGAGCGAAAGCGGGCAGTGGCCACCTCGGCCTCTCGGGAGGCAGCCAACCGGGAGCACTTCTTCGACCGGGCCGAGATCGCTCTCGGTGTGCGACCCGAGCTGATCAGCGGGGAGGAGGAGGCACGGCTCTCCTTCGTCGGGGTCAAAAGCGCCGAACCCGGAACGGTCGTCGTTATCGATATAGGTGGCGGCTCGACCGAATTCGTCACCGCCGCCGGAGGCCGTTCGTTCGAGATTGGATCGGTGCGTCTCACCGATCGGCTCCTTTCGGAAAGGCCGGTCGACTCCGCCACCCTCGCCCGGGCGCGGGAGATGGTCGCCGAAGCGTTGCTTGGCGTCGGCCCGCCCGATGGCCGCGAAGGCGATCGAGGCGTGGTCGGGGTGGCGGGAACCTGGACCAGCCTGGCCGCCATCACCGGTGAGCAGATTCTTACCAGACAGATGGTGACAGCCTGGGTGGAACGGCTGGCCGGGATGACCCTTGAAGAAACCGCCAACATCCCCAACCTCAACCCCGAGCGGGCGCCAGTGATCCTGGCCGGGACGATGGTCGCTGAAGGAGCGATGTCGGCGATCGGAGCCACCCAGGTCAAGGTGTCCCGCCACGATCTGCTCGACGGCGTGGTGGCTGAGTTGATCCGCGCCGAAACGGCAGGTGCCGCGGAGCAGTGGGCGCCCGGTGTTGATCCTCAGCTATAACGTCAATTCGCTCGCCGCCCGGCTTCCCAGGCTGCTGGCCCTCCTTGAACACCATCGACCGGACCTAGCCTGGCCTACAACCTTCGAGGCCGACTCCGATCGGTACCCTTTGAGCGCAGCCCGGGTGCTGGAACGGTAGACAGAAGGGTCTTAAACACCCTGGCCCCAAAGGGCGTGTGGGTTCGAGTCCCACCCCGGGCACCCCCTGCGCTGACAGCCGTTTACGGCGGTTCGGGTATCACCAAGTACGTGTGACCGAGGGGGCTACGCCAGTGGTATACCCCGGGTTGGGGTTGGTGGAGTTTCCATCCGCCTTCGTCTTTGACCCGATG
>JBQTHI010000105.1:0-18207 GCA_052390035.1 Actinomycetota bacterium
GCTGGCGGGGGGAGCCGCCGCCCCCGCCCCTCGCCCTGCCGCCGTGGCGTTCACCCATTACACGGGGGTCGATCGTGGGGTCTCAGAGGGGGGGGCAGCGAGAGCAGCCGCGGTTCTCGACCGGTTGGTTCGAGCGGTACAAGAGGCGGTCGATGCCCGCGGGGTGACATTCCTCGCCACCGACATCGCCCCCGACGGCGGGAAGATGATCCTTACCGCCGGGGTCCCCCAAATCACCGGGAATGACGAGGAGCAGATGCTTCTTGCCCTTCGTAGGATCGCCGGAACCGTCGATGGCGAACTCCCCATTCACATCGGGGTGAACTGGGGGCACGTCTTCGCCGGATCGGTGGGACCGGCCTACCGGCGGACTTACACCGTCATGGGCGACGCCGTCAATCTGGCCGCCCGACTGATGGCCAAGGCCCCGGTCGGAGAGGTTTACGCCACCCAGGGGGTCCTGGACGGTTCCCGGACGACGTTCCAGTTGGAGACGCCTGATCCTTTTTTTGTCAAGGGAAAGAAGTTGCCGATTCAGGCGTATTCGGTCGGCCCTCCCGAAGGAACCAAGGCCGCCACCACATCCACGCTTCCGCTCATCGGCCGAGACATCGAGATCGCCACGATGTTGGACGCCTGGGGAGAGGCTTTTCGAGGAAGCGGCCGGGTGATCGAGCTCACCGCCGAGCCCGGACTGGGTAAGACCCGTCTTCTCCAAGAGCTGCTGGCCCGGTCGGCTCCCGATCGCCTGGTACGAGCAGAGTGTCGCCTGTACCAGGCTGCTACTCCCTACTTTCCGTTTCGGGCCCTGCTGCGATCAGCTTGGGGAATTGACGAATCGGATCAAGATGATGCCGAAAATCAGCTGGACCGACTGGTTCAGGAGTTCGCCCCCACCCTGGCGCCATGGCGATCGCTGATCGGCGTGGCTGTCGGGTTCGACCTGCCCGAATCGCCCGAGGTCAAACAGCTTGACGACCAGTTTCGCCCGGCGCGCACGGTGGCGGCGGTGGGTGCCCTCCTGGAGGCGACCATCGACAAACCCACCATGTTCATCATCGAAGACACCCACTGGATGGATGATGCCTCTCGGGAGCTGCTCGGCGGGCTGCTCATGGGGCTGGACCGCCTGCCGTGGTTGATCGTCCTCACTCGCCGCCCGGGAGACCAGGGGTTCGTGGCCCCGGAAGCACCGATGGTCAGACAGTTCAGGCTCGAGCCGCTTGACCTGGATCACGCCAGGTCACTGATCAACGCCGCCACCGAGAGATCCCCTTTATCTCCCCATCAAGTCGACGCCTTGGCCCGTCGGGCCGACGGCAGCCCGCTGTTTCTGATCGAGCTCTTGCAGGCACTTCGCCAAGGCGGCGACGTCGAGGCGATGCCGAAGTCGGTGGAAGGATTGATCGGTGCTCGAATCGACAAGCTGCCACCGAACGACCGGCATTTGCTCCGACGAGTCGCGGTATTGGGAACCGGCTTTCGACTGGAACATACCGCGGCCGTCCTGAAGGAAGAGGAAGCCGAGCGTCGTTGGCAGCTCCATGCCATTCGCCGGCTCGACGACTTTCTGACCATCGATCGGTCGAGTTGGATTCAATTCCGACACGCTCTAATTCGAGACGTGGCCTACCAGGGCCTGCCTTTCAGAACACGAGTCGAATTACACGCCCGAGTCGGTGACTCGATTTGCAGTGCCTCCGGAGGGCATCCCGACACTCAGGCGGAACTGTTGTCGCTCCATTACTTCTACGCGCGACATTGGGAGGACGCCTGGCATTTCTCTCGCATAGCGGGCGACCGTGCCAAAGAAATCTATGCGAACGTCGAGGCTGGAGTATTCTTCGAACGAGCCCTGAAGGCGGCGCAACATCTGAGCCTCCCCAATCGAGAACGAGGATTGGCATGGGAAGCCCTCGGCGAAGTGCGCGAACAGGCCGGGGGATTTAGTAGGGCGATCGAAGCTTTTTCCCAGGCAGCACGGTTTACCAGGCATGACCCCGTGGCCTTCGCCGATCTAACTGTTAAGCGAGCACGAGCGAGAATGCGAACCGGTAGTTATCGGACGGCCCTATCAGAAACGAGCCGCGCCTACAGCCGTCTGGTCGGGCTCGATAACAGCCTCGCCGTTGAAGCTCGAGCCCGGCTGGCGTCGTTCCGGGCGTTCATCCTGCAGTCACTGCAGCGCCCCCGGGAGACCCTGGCCGCGGCAGAGCGGGCCGCCGCCGAGGCCCGGGCGGCCGGTGAAAGGGAGGCGCTCGCTCGCGCCTATACCGCCATCGATTGGGCCCAGTACGTCCTGGGCGCTCCCGAGCGCGGGGCTCACTCGCGGGAGGCTCTCCGCATATACCAGGAGCTGGGAGATCGCGAGAGCGTTGGCAACGTGATGAACAACATCGGTGCCTACGCCTACCTCGACGGAAATTGGCCGGAGGCCGTCATGTGGTTCACTCGAAGCCAGGAGGAGCTGCGGAAGGCGGGCAACGACGTGGCCTCCGCGCTGGTGGCGACGAACATCGGTGAGGTGCTGGTGAGTCAGGGCCGGATCGACGAGGCCGAACCGATACTGGAAGAGGCGCTCCGGGTTCTTCGCGCCGCCAACGACGTCGATGAGATTCCCCCGGCCGAGATACAGCTGACTCGGGTCCAGTTCGATCGGGGAGATCATCCCGGCGCGGTCGAACGCCTCCAACGGGTACTCACCGACGTGGCCGCCCTCGGCCAGGAGTTCCGCTCGTACGAGGTCATGCTGCAGCTCGCTTCCTTTCGGGTCCGCGACGGCGATCCCACCGCGGCCTTAGGACTCGTCGCCGAGATCGAGACCCGGGCCGGTCGAGAAGCGGTCGCCCTCGGTCCCCGGCTTGCCTGGGTGCGGGCCCAGGCGCTCGCCCACTTCGGGAGGGCCGAGGACGCAGACGCGGTGATCGAACAGGGCCTGCGAGCGGCCGCCGAGCATGGGCTGCTCTATGAGGAGGCGCTGCTCCGCACCGCCCGACGCGAGATCTCGGGTGCCGACGGGGAGAACGCTCGGGAAGCGAGCCGCCTGCTCGGTCAGTTGGGCGTCGAGCAGGCGGCCGCTCACCTTTAAGGGGGCTACCTGCCCCGGATGGTGATGTCCTGGAGGAAGATCCCGTGCCAGGTTGTGAGGCCGGATCGGTGCTGGTGGACCTCGATCAAACAAGCCGTGTCCCCGGTCGGGATCACCGACGGGTCGATCGAACCCGGAGTGGGCGGCGATGCGAACGGGTCGCCGGTGCACACCGGCATACTCACAAACAAGGTGTAGGGCGCCGACGGGTCGTATTGCAACGTGGCCGTCAACGGATTGGTCATGACCTGGCTGAAGGTCACGAAGAACTCGTAGGCCGCCGGCTGGGGCGGAACCACCGGATCGACCACGTCGAACTGCACCGAATCGTCCCCGTCGTTGGCGGTCAACGAGTAGGGCTTGAGGACGCAAAGCGAGCCGTCGAGGTTGTTGCGCCTGACGATCGTGCCAACGGCATTGCCATCGGTGTCGGTGACGCTGTTGTTGGCCGAGGTGCAGCCGATCACCCCGTCGAAGCTGGTCAGGTAGAAGATGGTGTCGTTGGCGGTGTTGTCGGCGAAGTCGCCGCTCCCCTCGAGGGAGAACGCCCCGACCACCGGGACGAACTTGATCGAGTCGAAGGGAAAGTCGGGGTTGACGGTCAGCTTGCAGTTGTCACGGCCGCCCGCGTCGGGCCCGGAGTCGGACTGGTTCTTGCAGTTGGCGATCGACTCGTCGACGGTGGTACCCGGGTCGTCATTGGTGGCGGTGGCGGTGAAGGGCTCGGTGGCCGCTCCGTCGACCCCCTGGCCGGAGACGATGCTCGACCCCGATCGGACCTCGTAGGAGCCGACCAGGGTGCTGCCCGAGCGCACCTCGATCCTCACCTTGGCGTTGCTCTTGAGCTCGAGGTCGAGGTCGACCCGGGAGGCATTGGGAACGCCGACCAGGGTCACGGTCAGGTCCTCGGTGGTATCCACCTGCGAGCAGGGGGTGCCCTGCGACCCGCCGGTCTTGACGCCGATCCCGTTGCCGACCAGCCCGGGACCTCGGTCGCTGCCGGAGATGGCGGCGAGCGGACCGGTCACTGTGATCAGACAGCGGTCGGGTGCCCCGATCGCCTGGTCGATAACAATGCTGGCGGCGTCGGTGTACCTGAAATAGGTGCCATCACTTCCCAAATGGAGCCGGAGCGTCCCGGCGTCGGTCGGGATGTGCGTCCCGGCGGCCGGCACGGTCACCAGGAACAAGACGGCGGCTGATGCCAAACCTAGCCACCGCCCGATCGAGCGGAAATTCTTACCCACCAGTGTGCCTCCCTCGGTTGCGCCCGCGAAAGTAAGCAGGTTTGTAGGACTCCCACCCTGCGAGCTAGTCACATCATAACAATCAAGATCCGCAGACTTCCCAAGAAATACGTGAAAACCCGGATTCGTCCGGAGGAACTAGCCCGTTTCCGTCCGGTCCCCCAGCCATGCCTCGAGGCGGGGCATTGACTGCTCGTATCCGGCCAGCACCACCGGGCGAACCACATCGAACTCGAGGATGCCGACGCCCCGGAGATCGAGGTCGATGTAAAGGTCGGAGTCTTCGTGTTTCATGGATCTCTGCGATTCGGAGGCCGTGATCATCGAACGCATCAACACCGCGGCGATGCTTGGATAGACCAACTTCGATCGACGGGTCTTGGACGCCAGCGCCTTCCACCCGGAGACGGAAAGCCCGAAGTCGGCTTTGGCGCGGGGCCCCAGGGAAGGTGCGAGATCGATGGCGATGATGGTCCCCTTGGGATGGATGGAGCGCATCGTTCCCACCGGAAGGTTGTCCATCACTCCCCCGTCGACCAGCAGGTCCTCGCCCCAAGGGACCGGGGGGATGACCCCGGGGATGGCCACGCTCGCCCGAACCGAGCGGGAAACCGAACCGCGGTCATGGATCTGGCGGACGGACCGGGTCAGGTTGGTCGAGATGCAGAAGAACCCACGCCAGAGGTCCTCGACGTCCATGGTTCCGACCACCTCCTCGATGTTGGATGTGATCCTGGCGCCCTTGACGAGTGACACCACCGGCAGGGTGTAGTCGAGCACCCCGCGGAAGACCCTTTCCGTCAGCTTCTCGATGACGTCGGGCTCAAGGTCGAGCGCAATGAGGGCAGCGAACACCGAACCGATCGAGGAGCCCCCGACCCAGTCGATCGGCATACCCAACTCGGACATCGCCTTGTAGACGCCGATGTGGGCAAAACCGCGGGCGCCTCCTCCGGATAGCACCAATCCGTAGGCCCGACCGGTGACGACCCGGGCCACCCTGGCCAGTTCGGCGGGCGAACCCAACCTGATGTTGATAGCTCTGGTCGCCCCGGTTTCGGCGACCAGAGCGGCAGATCCGCTCGGAACCGAAACCGTTGGCGGATATCCGACCACCAGGACTCGGTGAGCAGCTGGGTTGGCTCCCGCCAACAATTCCCGAATCCGCCCTCGCTCCTCCGAGGACGGCTGGGATCCACAAATCACCACCACTCGGTCGGCGTGACGCAGACAGCGATTGGCCCAAGCCGGACCGGCGCCGTCAACCTCGAGGAAGAGGTAAGAGCACAACAATTCGAACTCCTGTAGCAGGTGGACGACCCGCATCTCGGCCGGATCGCCGGCTCCTGCTTCGGCCGAGCCTGGACGGCCCAGCAGGGCCTCGACGCGAGCCGGTCCCACATGTTCGGTCTTGCCCAACTCCGCTAGGTGCGCCGAGAAGCGGGCGACGGTCGCCCGACGGTCGATATCGCCCACAACTGCCACCGCGATCACCATCGCCCCGGTGGACCCTCGGGCCGGCTTGCGCGCTCGGCGCACGATGGTCCGAGCCACCTGCAGCATCAGGCTGGGACGACCTTCCATCAGGGCGTCGAACGCCTCAGTCGGGAAACGAACCAGGACGCTATCTCGCAGAGTGGCGGCGGTCATCGACCTATTGCCGCCTTCGATCAGGCCGAGCTCACCGAGGAACTCTCCCCTGCCCAACTCGATGTGCTGATCGGACCCGGGAGCCGACAGTCCCAACCGCCCGCTGACTATCACGTAGGCGGCATCGGCGGGGTCGCCCTCCTTAAAGAGGACCTGGCCTCCCGGCAGCCGCAACCAAGAGGCAGTCCTAGCAACCTCAGCCAGAATGACCGGGTCGTCGGTGCCCAACGTCCGGGCGAGAAAGGTGCGAAGCTCGGTCTCCTCCATGCGGGCCAGCGCCTCTTCGGCGAGCCGGCCGGCCAGCTTGGGCGCGTGGCCCAGCAGTTCCTCAAAGGATGACCGGCCCAGCTCGATCAGGCGACTAGGACGGGCGGCGCGGATCGTGGCGGTCCGCTTGCCGCCGGCCAGGATCGCCACCTCACCGATCACTGTTCCGGCATCATCGATGTGGGCCAGCGGATAGTCCTCTCCGAGGACGCGCTTGGAAACCTCCAGACTGCCGGATATGAGAACGTAGGCGTGATCGGCAGGTGAGCCTTCCTCAACGACGAGATCTCCGGAGGCAACCTCCACCAGACGAGCCGAGCCGGTGATCCGACGAAGCGCCTCTGGGGGGACCTCGACGAATGATCCAAGCTCCGCGAGAGCATCGCGTGAGTCGACTCCTGACACTGAAGGCGACCCTATCACGACCACCTGGGCAGAGAGCGCCTGGGCTATATCATCCGAGATCATGTCGGCTGACCAGTTCACCGGATTGGTGCGTATATACGACACCACCGGCTCGCTTCTCACGGTTGGCACCGCCGCGGTGGCAGGCGACGAAGAGTCGGGCGGCTGGACAGGCACGCTTAAGGTCATCGACGGCACCGGAGTGGCTGGCAAGGCTCTCGTGGTCGACCTGGAGATGGACGGGCGAAGAGGCCGCGCCCAACTCATACCGGAAACAGTGGAAGGCGATCTGGCGGTCTCGCGGATCGTGGGGTTGAGCCCGATCGCTTGACGCTGCGCCTTACCCAGCCGCCACGCCCGTGGCCAGTCGCTTTTCCTCGTCCACCTGGGGCAAGTCGGGCTCGGCCACCTCCTCCTGAGCAGCCCGATGGGAGGCGAGAAGCTCCGCCAGCTTTCGCGACTCCACTTCTTTCGCCTCACGGAACATCGCCCCGAGCTGTTCGAACACGGGCCAGGCGGATTTGTCTTTCGGCCGTTGAAAACGGTCGTGGACGATCGAGCCGCCTTCCACCGGCTCAACCTCGTGAGTGGAGATCAACGTGATGCCGCCTTCGATGGTGGCCTTGGACGTGTAATACCGCGGAGGACGCCAGTCCAGGAACTCCTGGAGTATCACGTCTTTGCCGTGCATGCAGTGATTCATGGTCCCCGGGCGCCGGCGGCCGGAAGGATCGAGCTGGTCGATTCGGTCCATGCCGGCGCTCCACAGCGGACGAAGGATCGGGGACGAGATGTACTCCCACACAACCTCTGCGGGAGCCGCCTGGAAGGCGCTCAGATGGAGAACGGCATCCCGGTCGGAGACGTAGACCCGCTTTCGCTCCCGGTACGCCGTCCAGGCGCGCTCGAGATCCTCCACCCAACCAGCAACTTTTCCGATGTGCTCGTATTCCTCGACGTGGCGTCGCATTCCGAGCGCGGTCGGATCGAGGGCGGTGGCGCCAATACATTCGTCGGTGATAAAGGCATAGGCCGGTTCTTCGATGCTGTTCTTGAGCAACCGGTGAACGACGATCACGTCGGCCCCGACTAACTCCGCCCGACCCGCCATCTTCTGAATGCCGATCGTCCCGTGGTGGACTACCAGTTTGAGGTTGAGGCTGGGGATCAGGGAGCAGGCGTTGCACTCACAGGTCGACGCCTGGCGGATGGAGAGGAGCCGCTGGCGGAAGGCAAAATAGCAACCCTCAACGTCGTCGAGCAGGATCGAACCGTCGATCTCCGCGGCGAGTGCATAGACGAAGGCGGCGTCTCCCTCCAACTTGGCGAGCTTGAAGGCTGGTCGGAAGGCCCTGACGACCGTGTTGATCAGATCAGCGAGCACGTCCTGGGCGTGATCCAGCTCGACTCCGGCCAGGTAGCCCGTGTAGCCCGAAATGTCGGCGATGACCAGACACGCACGTTCGGTAGGCGCCATGGTGGGCCGAGTGTAGAGGCGCGTCCTCCTTCTAGTCTCGGGCCTAATGCCGGGTCTGCTCGCATTTCACGCCCATCCCGACGATGAGGTGATCGGCACCGGCGGGGTGTTGGCTCGTTACGCCAGGGCCGGCGAGCAGGTCGTGGTGGTGACCGCCACCGACGGCGCCGAAGGAGAGATTCACAACTATGACGATCCCCAGTCTCTCAAGCCCCGGCTGGTCGAGATGAGAGCGGCCGAAATTGCCGCCGCCCTCGACATCCTCGGCGTGAAGCATCACGAGTTCCTCGGATATCGGGACTCGGGCATGATGGGCACGGATGCCAACCAGCATCCGGAGGCGTTCTGGAAGGCCGACTTCTTCGACGCCACCCAACGCCTGGTCCGACTGATCCGGAGATACCAGCCCGAAGTGATGCTCATCTACGACCCGTTTGGCGGCTACGGACATCCGGATCACATTCAGGTGCACCGGGTAGGGCTCGCCGCCTTTTTCGGTTGCCGGGACCGAGCATGGTCGCCGCTGACCGGGGACGAGGAATACTGGGAGCCGGCCAAGCTCTATTGGGGCGTTTGGACCCGGGAACGTATGCGTAAATTCGCTGAGTTCCGGGAGCCGGCCGACCCCGACGAAGACCTTGACTGGTGGATGAACCGGGGAACTCCGGACCATGAGGTGTCGGCGGTCATCGATGTGAGCGAGTTTGTCGAGCTCAAGATGTCGGCCCTGGCGGCCCATCGAACCCAGATCACCGAGGACTGGTTTCTGATGAAAATGCCCGAGACTCAGCGGACCGAGGTGATGGGGGTGGAGACCTATCAGCGCGTTTTCTCAGCCGTCGAAAGCCGACTTCCCGAGACCGACCTGTTTGCCGGTCTGAGGTGACCGGTATCTTCCGCCAAGGACCAGTCAAAGGACCCGAGCGAGAACTTTCACCGCCTCCCACACCTCGCCGTAGGTATTGAAGAGCGGCGAGAAGCCGAAACGAGCAAGGTCGGGAGGTCGATGATCGACGACCACCCGCTGTGCGGCCAACGCGGACACCAGACGTTCGGCGGCAGGGTGCCGCAGACTTACATGGCTCCCGCGATGTGAAGGGTTTCGCGGCGTGATCACCTCAATCTGGGTCGCCACCGTCTCGTCTACCAATTCGATGAACGCGGTGGTCAGACCAACGGACTTCCGACGCACCGCTTGGAGGTCAATGTCCTGATAGACCGACAGGGCTCGTTCGAGACCGACCAGTGAGAGGATGTGGGGCGTCCCCACCTGCATTCGGGCGACACCAGCGGCGGGCTGGTATTCGGTCGAGAAGAGGAACGGGTCGACGTGTCCAAACCAGCCGGTGATGGGGTTCAGCACCTGGTCGACATGTCGTGGCGAGACATACAGATACCCCGGGGCCCCCGGACCGCCGTTCAGGTATTTGTAACCGCACCCGACCGCGAGGTCGACACCAACGTTGGCTACCTCGATGGGCATGACTCCCGCACTGTGAGCAAGGTCGGCGATCATCAACCCTCCCACCCGATGGATGGCGTCGGTCAGGACAGAGATGTCGTGCAGGCGCCCGGATTTGAAGTCGACCTGAGTAACGGCGACCACCCCGACCCCGTCGCGGATGGTCGCCAGGACGTCCTCCGGGGCGACGATTCGAAGGTTACGGTTGTGGCGGCGGGCGACCTCGCTCAGAACATATAGGTCGGTTGGAAAGTTCCCGTAGTCGGTCAAGATATCGCCACTAGTCATCCGCAACGCCGCCTCCGACACCTTGAACAAGTTGCTGCTGGTCGAATCGCAGGCCACCACTGTGCCCGGTTCGGCACCGATAATTCGTTCGAGTTGAGCGCCGACTGTCACCGGCAGATCCGCCCAGCCGCGATCGAACCACCCAGCGATGAGGTCGCTGCGCCATTGGTCTAGCACTGCCTGAATTCCGGGCCGGACCGCACGGAGTTGCGGTCCGAGCGAGTTGCCGTCCAGGTAGACGATCCCCTCGGGGAGGTCGAAGTCGGCGCGGAGTCCGGCGAGTGGGTCCTTCCGGTCACGATCGGCACAGATCTGCTCGGTGAGCATCACCGAACGGTAGATCTAGCCTCCGGATCATGAATCCCCGGGAAGAGGCACAGGCTCTGCTGCCCTCGACCCATGTTGCCCGGGTGCTCGAGCCTTCTCCTCCGGCAGTCGACGAGGGACCGTATTTCGCCGATGATCCAGCCGTCGTCGGGCAGGTCGCGCCGGGTCTGACCGTCGTCACACCCACCACTGCAGGGGACGTCACCTGGGATGAAATGTCGCGCCAGGACCAGAACATTGCTGACTACGCCGCCGACCATTGGTTAGGCAATTGGCGCCGGCTGCCCGATCTTCCCCCTGGCTATGTGGACTCAGTAGTCGCCCTCAACCAGGTGGCGTTCTACGCCCTGGCGCCAGCGCGCTTCGCATCCAATGGCAAGCTGGGATTGCGATATACCCACGGCGGTTTTGGCACACCCTTTTACAGCCATGATCGCCAGGTGCGGGTCGAGGGAGCCATGCTGGTGGTGATAGAGGATGGATTGGTTAGGACCGAGCCGGTGTCAACGCTGCGACAAGCCGCATCGTTTGCCGGCGTTGAGTACCGAGAGAGATGGGGACCGGAGTGGCACGATCAACCGAAGCCCTTCGACCCTGACTCGACTCTTCAGCTCGACCCTGCGGCGGTGGAGGTTGCCTCGGCGGTGATCGGGTTGGCATATTCGGTCCTTGAGCAACTCCGCTGTGAAGCGGATGAGAGTGATCGCCCATCCCGGGTTCAGCTCTGGCCCGAACATTTCGACGTGGCGGTAGAGATCGGCGATGAGACCTCTGGCCGCCGATCCGCCTTCGGGGTCTCGCCGGGCTATGCCGCCCACCCTGAGCCTTTTGTCTACGTGTCTCCCTGGGACAAGTCGCGGCTCACCGACCGGTACTGGAACGCCGACTTCTTCCAGGGCTCGATAATGGACTTCGAAGAACTCCGGGCCGCCGAGGACCAGCGGGGCGCAACCCTTCGATTTCTGCGAACCGGTTTGAGCCTCATGCGGACCCTATGAATCGAACCCTGGGTTCCAGCGCATGACTTCGTTGGTTGGAGCCCTGGGTTCCAGGTTTTATGTTGGCTACGTGGTCACTTGGTCCGGGTGCGAGCGGGAGGTCTTCTAAATGAGCGAATACCAGGACATCGTGTATGCGGTCGACGGCCCGGTGGCCATCGTCACCATCAACCGGCCCGAGCGCTACAACGCCTTCCGAGGCCAGACGGTCGAGGAGTTGATCAAGGCGTTCCGGGCGGCCTGGGCGAACCGCACTATTCAGGTCGTGATCCTCACAGGCGCCGGGGACAATGCGTTCTGCACCGGCGGCGATGTGAAACAGCGGGCCGAAACCGGCGACTACGGCCCTACCGAGAGCGGCATGTTCGAGATTGGCTACCTCCACAAGCTGATCCGGGACATCCCCAAGCCGGTCATCGCCGCCGTCAACGGGCTGGCCGTCGGCGGTGGACATGTTCTCCATGTCCTCTGCGACCTATCGATCGCCTCCGAAACCGCCCGCTTTGGGCAGGCCGGTCCCCGGGTCGGCTCCTTCGACGCCGGATTCGGCACGGCCTACCTCGCCCGGGTCGTCGGCGAGAAGCGGGCCCGAGAGATCTGGTACCTGTGCCGGCTATACGACGCGGCGACGGCGGAACGTTGGGGCCTGGTGAACAAGATCGTCCCGGCCGAGAGGCTGCTCGATGAGGCGAAGGAGTGGGCCGTCGAAATAGCCGGCATGAGCCCGACCGCGATCCGCTTCCTCAAACAGTCGTTCAACGCCGACTCCGATCACCAGGCAGGACTCTCCAACCTGGCGATGTCTGCCCTCGACCTGTTCACCGCCTCACCGGAGGGGCTGGAAGGGGCGGCGGCCTTCGCCGAGAAGCGCAAACCAGAATTCGCCCCCCACGTCGTGGGCCACTAACGGCTCGCCACCGGCGGCGAGCTGGTTTTCACCGAGGAGGACACGGAGATGGGCAGGCTGGTCGGCAAGGTCGCCATCATCACCGGGGCGGCCCGGGGCATCGGCCGCGGGATCGCCGAGAAGTTCTCCAGCGAAGGCGCCACCGTCGTGGTCACCGACGTCAACCAGGCTGGAGCGATGGAGACTGCCCGGGCCATTAGCGGTGGGCCGGCGGGGAGGGCGGTAGGGATGGGCTGCGACGTCACCTCCCGGGAATCGGTCACTGCTATGGCTGGCCAGGTTCAAAGCGAGTTCGGTCGGGTCGATGTCCTGGTCAACAACGCCGGATGGGACAAGTCGGGGTCGTTTATCGACTCCCATCCGGCCGACTGGGATCGGATCATCCAGATCAACCTCTACGGGGTCCTGAATACGTCGAAGGTGGTGCTTCCCATCATGGTGGAGCAGGGCTCGGGCAGAGTGGTCAACCTCGCTTCCGACGCTGGCCGGGTCGGATCCTCGGGAGAGGCCGTCTACTCCGCGGCCAAGGGTGGAGTAATCGCCTTCACCAAGACGATGGCTCGCGAGATGGCCCGCCACCAGGTGACGGTCAATTGCGTCTGCCCTGGCCCGACCGACACCGCCCTGTTCGCGGCGGTCACCGCCGATGATCCCAAGCTACGCGACGCCTTGACCCGGGCCATCCCGCTGCGCCGCCTCGGCCAGCCGGCCGATCTGGCGAATGTGGTGGCCTTCCTTGCCTCTGACGAGGCGGCCTACATCACCGGCCAGACCATCAGCGTCAGCGGCGGCCTCACAATGAGCTGAGCAACCAACTTGTTTTCCTGCTGGCCACAGTCGGCCGGAGCGGGGACGATCGGCTCACCGTCCGGAGTTAAACCCGCAGCGTGGCCTGACCGAAGAGCAGGTCGCCCGTGGCGGCGTCAACGGTGATGTTGTCGCCGTCGGTGAACTCGCCGGCGAGAAGTTTCATCGCCAGCGGATCGGCCACCCTCTTTTGGATCACCCGCTTGAGCGGTCTGGCCCCATACACCGGATCGAACCCCTCGTCGGCCAAGAGCTCTTTGGCGGCTTCGGTCAGGTCGAGGGTGATGTGGCGGTCGTCCAGCCGGACTCGCAGCGCGCCGAGCTGGATCTCGACGATCTGGCCGATCTGGTGGCGGCTGAGGCGGTGGAAGACGATCAGGTCATCCACCCGGTTGAGGAACTCGGGCCGGAAGTGGCTTCTCACCGCACGCAGCACTCGCTCCTCGATCACCCCGTCGGGAAGGTCGGGTTGGATGTGTTCCGATCCCAGATTGGACGTCATGATCAACACCACGTTGGTGAAGTCGACGGTCCGCCCATGCCCGTCGGTGAGGCGCCCGTCGTCCATCAGCTGGAGCAGGACGTTGAACACGTCGGGATGGGCCTTTTCGACCTCGTCCAGCAGCACCACCGCATAAGGCCGGCGGCGGACAGCCTCGGTCAACTGGCCGCCCTCGTCGAAACCGACGTAACCGGGTGGCGCTCCGATCAGGCGCGACACCGAATGCTTCTCCATGTATTCGGACATGTCGACCCGCACCATCGCCCGCTCGTCGTCGAACAGGTACTCGGCCAAGGCGCGAGCCAACTCGGTCTTCCC
Source organism: Actinomycetota bacterium (assembly GCA_052390035.1). Classification (GTDB taxonomy): domain Bacteria; phylum Actinomycetota; class Acidimicrobiia; order Spongiisociales; family ZC4RG35; genus JBQTHI01. The sequence goes on from JBQTHI010000105.1 coordinate 13,744, forward strand.
CACCCCGGTAGGCCCCAAGAAGACGAATGAGCCGATCGGCCGGTGAGGATCCGACAGGCCGGCGCGGCTCCGACGCACGGCGTCGGCCACCGCCGCCACCGCCTGGTCCTGGCCGATCACCCGCCGGTGGAGATGCTCCTCGAGCCGGATCAACTTCTCCATCTCCCCCTGCATCAGTTTCGACACCGGAATTCCGGTCCAACGCGCCACCACTTCGGCCACGTCCTGATCGGTTACCTCCTCGGACAGCATCCGGCCCTCGGCATGCAGCTTCTCGAGCTCCTCCTGTCGAGTAGCCAGGCCCGCCTCCAGCTCGCGCAGGGTGCCGTAGCGCAGCTCGGCCGCTCGAGCCAGATCGCCCTCCCGCTCGGCCCGCTCGGTCGACGACCGGGTCTCCTCGATGCGCTCTTTGATGGCGCGAATCGAGGCGATCGCCTCCTTTTCCAGACTCCAACGAGCGGTGAGGGCGTCAATCTGTTCGGAGAGATCGGCCAGCTCCTTCTCCAGCGCGCCGAGCCGCTCCCGCGAAGGGGCGTCGCTCTCCTTTTTCAGCGCCTCCCGCTCGATCTCGAGCTGGACACGCCGCCTGGTCAGCTCGTCGATCTCCTCGGGCATCGAATCGATCTCGATCCGCAACCGGGAGGCCGACTCGTCGATGAGGTCGATCGCCTTGTCGGGAAGGTGGCGGGCGGTGATGTACCGGTCGGAAAGAACCGCCGCCGCCACCAGGGCCGAGTCGGTAATCCGTACCCCATGGTGGACCTCATAGCGCTCCTTGAGCCCGCGGAGAATGCCGATCGTGTCTGTAACGCTGGGGGCATCGACCAGCACCGGCTGGAACCGCCGCTCGAGGGCGGCGTCTCTTTCGATGTGTTTGCGATATTCGTCGAGGGTGGTGGCGCCGATCATGCGGAGTTCACCCCGGGCCAGCATCGGTTTGAGCATGTTGGAGGCGTCCATCGCCCCCTCCGCCGCCCCGGCACCGACGACGGTGTGGAGCTCGTCGAGGAAGGTAATCACCTGACCTTCGGCGGCCTTGATCTCGGACAGCACCGCCTTCAATCGCTCCTCGAACTCGCCCCGATATTTGGCGCCAGCCACCATCGCCCCCAGGTCAAGGGCGACGATGCGCCGGTGCTTCAAGGTCTCGGGCACGTCTCCATCGGCGATCCGATCCGCCAAACCTTCGACGATGGCTGTCTTGCCGACTCCGGGCTCGCCGATCAGGACCGGGTTGTTCTTCGTCCTCCGCGAGAGCACCTGGATCACCCGCCGAATTTCGTCGTCCCGGCCGATTACCGGATCGAGCTTCCCCTGACGGGCGATGGCGGTGAGGTCACGCCCGTATTGTTCGAGTGCCTGGAAGGTCGCCTCGGGGTCCTGGCTGGTGATTCGCTGATTGCCGCGAACCCCCTTGAGCCCTTCGAGAACCGCATCCGAGGTGGCGCCGAGGTCTCGAAGCGCTTTTCCGACTGCGTCTCCGCTTTCGGCCAGGCCCAGGAGGAGATGCTCGACCGAGATGTATTCGTCGCGGAATTCGTTGCGGCGGTCGTCGGCTATCTCGAGGACCCGGGCGAGGTCCTGGGTCATCTGGGGTTCGGCTGCCCCGTATACCAGCGGCAACTTGTTCAATTCGATCTCTGCGGCCTGACGGACGTCGCCGACCGCTACCCGAATCGCCTGCAACAGCGGAAGGACCAGGCCCTCGGTTTGAGCGACCAGGGCTCGTAGGAGGTGGGCCGGGTAGATGCCCCCGTGATTGCGGGCGGTGGCCTGATCGCGTGCGGCGAGCAGCGCCTGCTGGCTGCGAGTGGTCAGCTTGGAGAGATCCATTATTCGAACAGCTCCCTGAGGAAAGTTGAGTGCCTATGTATCAACTTGATCGGCCGAGGGCTCATTCCCCCAACCGGGCGGTCCGGCGAGGAATCTAGCGATCCACCCGCCGAGGAGGGCGGTGTCGGGAGGGTCCGACAAAGAGGCCAGCCCGGCCTCGACCACCTTCTCGGGTATGACCCGGCCCCGCCGGCCCTCCATGGTGGCGGCCGAGTAGGCGGGATCGAACTCGGGGTGGCCCTGGAGGCCGAGCAGGTAATTGTCCACCGCCAGCACCGAGACAGGGACCTCCGGGCTCGTGCCGAGCACCCGCGCCTTGGCGGGCGGCTCGACGATCTGATCCTGGTTGCTGTGGATGATTCGGAATCGCGCGGCCGGCGGCTCCATCCAAGCCTCGGTAGCCGACACCTCCACGTCCCGGATTCCCGCCTGCCACCCGTTGGGAGCCCTCTGCACCCGGCCCCCGAGAGCGTGGCCGATCATCTGGTGAGAGAAGCAGATCCCGACGAAACGCCGCCGCTCGGCGTCGAAGCGGCGGACCAGATCGGCGTAACGCTCGATCCAGCCGATTTTGTCGTAGGCCGAATACCGAGAGCCGGTCCCGATCCACCCGGCATGTCCGTCGAGCTCGTCCGGGAGCTCTCCCTGGGTGAGATCGAATGGGTCGAGCTCGATCTCCGGGTGAGGCACGAAGAGCCGGTGGAACATGTCGAGGTAGTCGCCCGCCACCGGGTGGTACTCGGGTCGGACGTGATCGGAGATGAGGAGCCCGATCCTCATGACGTGCCCGACAGGAGGGGATCCTCCCAGGTGAGGTTGGCGAAGCGTCCGAAGCCGTGATCATGGGTGGCGAGGGTAAGCCCGTGCTCGATGGCGAGAGCGGCCAAATAGACATCGGGAGTGTCGTCCGAAGAGAGGCCGGGAGTCTTGACCAGACGCGAAGCGATGCTGCGATGTGACGCTCCCGGCTCGACCAGGCGGGCCGTAGGCTGTTGGAGATAGGCCTCGATCGCGGCCCAGGCGGCCGGCACCGCCAGAGCCGCCGGCCCCATCACCCGACGGTCGGAGGCAAGCCGGGCGAAGGCAAACAGCGCCAACCAGGACAAGCCCACGAAGCCGTCAAGGTCCTCGAACCGGTGCTCCAGCCACCCTCGGGCCCGGCGATGCTCGGGGGCTCCCTCGAAGGCGGCGTAGAGGAGCAGGTTGGTATCGACCAGGAAGCTCACCGGGCCATGCCGCGGTCCAGCCGGCGCTCCTCATCAAGCTCGGACAGCACCCTCGACACGTCGGAGATGTCGATCAACGGTGCACCGGGAAAACGAGGCAGCTCGGAACGTGTCATCGCCACCCGCTGGACTGCCTTGCGGAGTAGCCGGTTGACGGTCTGGCGAAACGTCTCCCCGGTTCGCCGCCTCTCGGCCTCGATCAGGGCGGCCACGTCATCGTCGAGGCTGATCGTGGTGCGCATGATGTATCGAGTGTAGCATCATTGATGTAGTCGCGCAGCGGGCATGATCGCCGAGGACTACCGCGGCGGAGTTTGAGGCTTGGCATCTGTGGCTACAGAAGTGACGAGCCGGCATCAGCCTTCGCCGATGAAAACGGTCTTGTATTCCGAATAGGCCTCGAGGCCGGCCATTCCCTGCTCCCGGCCGAACCCGGATTGCTTGACCCCCCCGAAGGGGGCCTCGATGTGAGCGCTGGAGGAGGAGTTGATCGAGAGCATCCCCGTCTCGAGCGCCCGAGCCACCCGCAGCGCCCGGCCGATGTCGCGGGTCCAGAGTGACCCAGAGAGCCCGTAGACGGAGTCGTTAGCGAGGGCGATCGCCTCCTCCTCGGTGTCAAACGGAATGATCCCCACCACCGGTCCGAAGATCTCCTCCTGCATCACCCGCATCTTTGGGCTGACGTCGACCAGCACCGCCGGAGTGAGTTAGCTACCCGGGGAGTCGAGCCGGTCCCCCCCGGTTAGACGCTTGGCCCCCTCGGCCGCACCCACCTCGAGGTAGGACTCCACCCGTAGGCGGTGGGCCAGGGTGATGAGCGGGCCCATGTCGGTCTCATCCCGGGAAGGGTCTCCGACAGTGATCGCCTCGGCGGCGGCCACGAACCGATTGACCACCTCGCGGTAGACGGGGCGCTCGACGATCATCCGGCTGCGAGCGCAGCAATCCTGGCCGGCGTTGTCGTAGACCGACCAGAGCGAGGATGGGATCGCCGCTTCGAGATCGGCGTCGGCGAAGATCAGGTTGGCCGACTTGCCGCCCAGCTCGAGAGCGACCCGCTTGATCCCGGGGGCGGACAGTGCCATCACCTGTGCCCCCACCTCGGTCGAGCCGGTAAAGGAGATCTTGCGTATCAGGGGGTGGCGAACCAGGGCGTCACCGGCCTCGCTCCCCTTTCCGGTGACCACCGAGAACACCCCCTCGGGCAAACCGGCCTCGACCGCCAGCTCGGCCAGGGCGAGGGCGGTGAGAGGGGTGATCTCAGCGGGTTTGGCCACCACCGAGTTGCCCATCGTCAGGGCGGGCGCCACCTTCCAGGAGAGGATCACCATCGGGAAGTTCCAAGGGACGATGGCCCCGCAAACCCCGACAGGTTCTCTGAAGGTGAGGAGGGTTCCCCGGGCGT
>JBQTHI010000106.1:0-26475 GCA_052390035.1 Actinomycetota bacterium
GGATTGGAGGGAAACGATGTCACAGGTTGCATGCCGCGCACCATAGACCCGCTCCGGCGGGCCTTCCTAGCCTGAGCCGTGATGGACCTGTTGTCTTGGCTGGCCACGATCCTGGTGGGCATCGTCCTCGGACTCTTCTGCGCTCGCACCCCGAGGGAGCGCCCGGCCATCAGGGCTGCCTTCGCCCTCACCTCCTCCGTCGGCGCAGTCACCTGGTTCCTCGCCGCGGATGCGATCGCAGGCCCGACGATGGCCGTTGGTGGAGCAATCGCCTTGCTCAGCTCATGGATTCGCCCGGCAGGCAATGGCGATGAATCACACCCCAGCCGATGAGCCGTCAGCTCGATTTCGCCTCGATCCGTCCCCGACCGATGGGCGCCAAGAGCACGATGGCCACCAGGATGACGAAAACAGCCAGCCTGAAGCCTTCGGGGACTAAGCGTGCGACTGCAACTGCGGCCACCAGCCCCAACAGGCCGATCAGATAGTCCCGACGGGAAGCTCCGCCCGGATGACGGCGGATCACCGCTGCTACCGCCGCGGTAACAAGCAGTGCGGCCACCCAGAAGGGCCAGCCGCCCAGCATGGAGTCCACCACTGAACGCCCCTGTTCCTGCCGTAGCGCCGAATAGGTGATGAGCGCCAGTCCCACGCCGGCTGCCGCCACCGCTCCGGCCAGCCTTAGGGTTACCCCGCTCCAATAACTCGCCATCATTTGATTACCAAGCCACCATCAAGTGGTCCACTAGCGCCTCCTGCTGCGCATCGTCAGGTCCCCAACCGGGTGCGGGTGAACTCAACCACGGCTTCAATCTCGGCTGGTGTCAGCCGCCGGCCGAAAGCCGGCATCCCATCGCGACCGTTGGTTACAACCGCGATCTGCTCCGCCGGGTCAACAAACTTTTCAACCACTCGACCCGCCAGCACCGGACCGCGCAACCCCTCACCTTTCCCGCCGTGACACGAAGAGCAGCGGGCGGCGTAGATGCGAGCGCCATCGTCGGTCACCGGGTCGCCGGTCACGGGAGGCTGGGCGGAGAACAGCAAGTAAACCGTCCAGACGGTCGCCAGAACAGCAACGAGCTGTACGAAATCGACGAATCTTTTCACCTAGAAGCCCGGGAACCCGACCGTGGTGAAGAACCATAAAGAGCTCGTCAACCAGAGGATCACGAGCGACGTGAAGACAGTTCCACCGACGACCGGCAGGGTCCAGCCGGGAAGCCGTTTGGATCGCACCGCGGTCACCTTGACCAAAAAAGCGCCATAAAAGAAGCAGCCCACCAACGAATGGACGAAGCGTCGGGCCTGGGTCAGGTCTGGTTCGAACCCGATCGCCCACAGACAGTGATAGGCAACCGGCAGACTCGTTAGAAAGGCCAGCGTCCCCGAAAGACGGTGGACTTGGGGATACCAGGTCGGCAACTTGGCCGGCCAGGGGATCTTCCCCCACATTCGCAACGCCGTGAGCAGCTGCACAATGCCAAAGGTCAGCACCAGGGTCGCCATCCAGGCCTTGAACGACAAGGTTGATCCAAAGAAGACAGTGATGGTCTGCTGTCCCGCCGGGTCGTGATACCGCCCGTATGCGCCTAACGCCACCGCCAAGGCGGCGCCGAGAAGAGCGAAGACCAACAAACGGGTTGACCGGCGGCCGGGCATCGGTTGGGTCTGGGCCATTGGCGGCCAGAGCCTAAAGCAGACGATCCGCCGGAGACTCGAATTCCTCCACCAGACCAGATCCGATGACATTCGGGAACCGGTCGCAGTGACGGTTGATGGCCCCGCTCATCACCGACGGTTGATGGCCCCGCTCATCACCAGCGCGGGGCCATCAACCTGACCCAGCCCACCTCCCTGCGCCCACAAGACGAAGACACGTCGGTCCCGTTACACGGCGAAAGTCCCATTCGCGGAGAGCGTCAACGGCCCACTATGAGTGGCCGATCTAGCGCCAGGTCACCGGTCGGTCGTCGGGAACTATCGAGATCCAGGGAACGCCGGGCGACACCACCAATTCAACCCCTCCTGACTCGAAGCGAAACCAGGAGGAGGCGTCGGATCGCGTCCAGGTTCCCTCAACCACCCGACCGTGGCTGAACATCAATAGACGACCGTACCCAACTGTTTCCACCGCCGGCACAGACGAGCCCGGTACGCCCGCGGTAGGCGCCACCAGGTACCGACGACCAAAAATCATGACAAGGGTCCTGGCCGCCACTTGACCAGTGTTCCCGGCCTCGTCCTGCCAGAGATGGGTGACTCCCTTGATGCCGCGGAGGTACTTGACCCCATCCCAATCCCAGGTCACCTGGATCGGGCTCGACCACGAAACATTGATGCTGGTCGCCTTCGGCGCCGCCCAATCCTGGAACGACCCGAACCGAAACATGTCAGGTGGAGCGGCGTTGGCGTAACCCCTCCGGTTGGCCTCGGCCCGTACTGCGATGGTGTTGGTGTATAGGTTGTGTGGTGCTCGCCTCGTCGGAATCCTCCACATCACGGGCGGTTGGACTTCGTTCTCGCGGATGATCGACACCCCCTCCGCAGCCACTTGGTCAGCGATCCAGGGTTGAGCGCCACTTATCACCATGGCAGCGCCGAGTGGAACCAGGACGGCATCGGTCGGCCGTGCCGATCGGACCGGCCCGACATACGTGAGGTCGGTCTGATGAAAGAGTCCCACTAAACGCGTCAGATCGTCCTCGACCGGAATCTCGATCACCGCATCGGCGGCCTGGAGGCCGGACTGCGGCCGAGCGGCGGATGCATTGTCGATCTTGACCGCGACCATCCGCCGGCTGACAGCAAACCCGTTCCCCACTGGCAGCCCATTGAGTGGGCCGTAACGAGGCGGAGGCGCAATCGGGGTGAGGTGGAACGCCCGGACCAGGAAAAGCGCCATCTGTTGGCGCAGGACCGGGTGTTGCGGACAGAAGCGATCGGCGGCACATCCGACGGTTATCCCTTCGGCTCTTATCGCTTCGACCGACGGGGCGTACCAATCTCCGACTGCCACATCGGAAAACGTCGCCCCGGGAGCGGCTGGTTTCAGCTGGAGCGCCCGCGCCAACAACGCCGCCATCTCGGCTCTGGTGACGGCTTGAGCGGGCCGATAGGTGCCATCCGGATAGCCGGCGATGATGCCTCGATCGTGGAGAGTCGCGACGTATCCGGTGAAGTACGCCTCGGCGGGGATGTCGGGGAAGGCAGTCGGAGCGGTGGAGGGTTCCATGCCTAAAGCTCGGCCAATGAAGACAGCCATCTGTCCACGAGTCACCGACTGGTCGGGGCAGAAGGTCGAAGGCCCACAGCCGTGCGTAATGCCGTCTGCGAACAAGGCCTCGATCGAAGCCTCGGCGGCGAGGGTGTCATCGTCCAGGAACGAACCGCCCGGTGGGAGGGGCGGTACTTGGGCAATGGCAGCAATGCTCGCGCCGTGCAGCCCGACAACCAGAAGGATGCTGGCGAAAGCCCGAGTCCCTCTCTGGTGCTTTGGGCGTGCCACCGAGTTCAAGCTAACGACACAGCCGTTGAAAAACTCTTCCGGAGCCTGTTTCGGCGCGACCATCGAGTGGTGAGAGACTCAAACGAGCCAACGTTGTGCTCGATCGCCAGGCATAGTGTCAACCTGCGTCCCAGTTTGAAGGGATTCGTTAATGACCTTACCGGTCAGAGAGGCGCTCAGAAGGGCTCGGTAGGAGGCACAGATGTACATCATCGACAGACACTTTGCAGCGGAAAACGCCCACGACGTGCAGGCTACCCTCGACACCTACACCGATGACATCGTTTGGGACGATGTCACCCACCCTGATGCTCCATTTCACGGGAAAGAGCAGGTAGCGGCGGTCTACACGTCGATTCTCGACGCCATCCCGGACGTGGTTCTGACTTCGGTCAAACAATTCACCGGGGAGGACGGCCGGTACCTGGTGGACGAGTCGATTCTCACCGGCCATGTCCACGGGGAGTGGGCCGGAATGAAAGGTGAGGGTGCACCGGTTCGGGTTCGGATCCTGCATATCTTCGAACTGCGAGATGGGCTGATATGTTACGAGAACGCTTGGTTCGACGCCGCTGCGGTGCAACGACAAATCCTCGAGTGAAAACCATCGACTCGCTGACCCCGAGGCGCCGTCTCAGAGAGGGGTGGCTCTCCCATCGGCATCGCGCCCCACCACGAACCAGACGGCACAAACCGGCTGGTCGCCCTTGTTGAACAGACGATGAGGAAGGGTGGAATCGAATGCGATCGAGTCGCCGGAACTCAACTCGTACTCCTGAAATCCGATCTCGATTCCGAGAGTTCCCGATATCACATAGCCGTACTCGCGGCCGTGATGACGCATGAGAGAGGCATCAGCGGTGGACGCGCCACCCACCTCGTAGGTGGCATACAGAAAGTCGACTCCGTCCTCAGAAGTGGCGGTGAGCTCCTCCCACCTCACCCCCGACGCCAAGTCAATCGATTGTCGGTCTTCGGGATGAACCAGCGGGCTGACGACCCTTTCGGTAGGGGAACGGTGATTCCCATCTCGGTAGTCCTCGCCTCTTATCACCCGGTCGAGGGAGAGGTTCAGCTCGGTGACAATTGCGTAAAGCGTGCCGACAGACGGCTTCGACAGCCCGCTCTCTAGCTGAGAGATCATGCTGGCGGACAGGCCAAGTCGACGGGCCAGCTCTCGTTGGCTTATCCCAGCCTTGGTCCTCTCCTCGCGGAGCCGGTCCCCAATCCCCTCAAGGTCGTCGTGGAACCCCGCTCGTTGTCGCTCACTCACGTCAGCATCCAACCGCCGTCGACGTAGAGGTTGACCCCGTTCACCGCCGAGTTCTCCAAAAGGAAAACGGTAGCGTCGACGACATCCTCCATGGTCACCAGCCTCCCGGTGGGGGTTCGCTGGCGAATGGTGTCGAGTGGCTTGTCCTTCCAGAACGGGCTGTCCCCGACGATTCCTGGGTGAATTGCGTTGAAACGGACGGGGGCAAGCTCGATGGCGAGGGTTCGAATCAGTGCGCTGACGCCGCCGTTTACCGTCGTCACAGTGGTTGAGCCCGGGTACGGGCGGTCCTTGGCGCGTCCACCGAAGAGAACAACTGAACTGTCGTCATGGAGCCGGCCAAACAGAGCGTGGATGGTGGCCGTGTAGCCGACAAGCTTCATCGTTGTTACGTAGACGGCCCTCTCGATGGTGTAGCCACGCACAGGATTGTTGTCCCGGTCGATTGCCGCCAGAACCAGCCGTGACACGGGCCCTACGCCTTCGAGGGCAGGGGCGATCGACTCTGGCTTGCCGAGGTCGAAACCTAAACCGCTTGCACCAGGGCCGATTTCGTTGGCTACTCCGGTGGCACGTTCTTTGTCGCGACCGGTCACGACCACCTGCTTGCCTTGTCGCTGGTAGTGACGGGCGACCTCCAGACCTAACCCGGCGGTACCTCCAACGATGAGCACGGATCCGTCTGACATTGGGGGGCAGCTCCTTGGTTGCTCGGCGCCGAGAATAACGCGGGCCCCGAATGGCGTGCAGTGGGGCTGAACGGTGAGGCTGATGCGTATCGGCCACACGATGGGCGAGGACCTTCGGCCGCCACGTGACGAAGTAAATGTGATGCCTCTGGTCGAGCTGAACTTCTTTCGTTTTGTGTAGTGTCACTTATCGTGAGCGACCCTGGTCGACGAGTGGCAGTGATCGGCCTCGGTCGCATGGGGAGCGCGATGGCCCGCCGCTTCCATGAAGCCGGGGAGGCTCTCGTCCTCTGGAATCGGGACGGATCGAAGGCCGAAGCCGTAGCGGGAGGCATGAGAGCGAGCGTTGCTTCAACAGCTGCCGAGGCAGCCCGCCAGGCCGAAATAGTCGTGACCAGCCTTGCCGATGACGCGGCTTTGAAGTCGGTTTACCTGGGCACCGGGGGCGTGGTCGAAGGTATTCGTCGGGGGTCGCTGGCGGTCGATACCAGCACGGTCGATCCCCAGACCATCCTTGAAGTAGGAAAGGCGGTCGACTCCAAGGAAGCGGGATTTCTCGACTGTCCGGTCTCGGGCAGTGTTTCTTCCGTCGAGGCGGGAACGCTGACAATCATGGCGGGCGGTGATGCGGACCTGATCGCCAGGGCCGAGCCGCTTCTCACGTCGATAGCCAAGCGGGTGATACCCGTTGGGCCGCGAGGAGCCGGCGCTGCCTGCAAACTTGCAGTCAACAGCCTGGTCCATGGTCTCAACTTGGCGCTCTCAGAAGCTCTGGTGCTTGCAGAGAGGGCGGGTGTGGAGCGGGAAATCGCGTACGAGGTGTTCGCCAGCGGTGCCGGCGGGGCGCCTTTTGTCCACTACAAGCGGGACGCATATCTCGATCCGGAGTCAGCGGTTGTCGCTTTCACTCTTGATCTGGTTGCCAAGGACCTCGAGTTGATAACTGGCCTCGGCGAGAGGTTAGGTGCATCCATGCACCAAGCCGAGATCGGCCTCGATATCGTCAGGCGCGCGATCAAAAACGGCATGGGTGCCCGCGATCTCAGCGCGATCGCCGTCTTCCTCAGGGGAGAGGGGGGCTGATGGCCGAACATACCGTCAAGAGTGCAAGAGACCTCGGATTTTCGACGCCCATCGAGTTTTCCGACCGCAGCATCGGATACACGGGCGTCTCCATAGTTGACGAAAAGTGCGGGGCCGTGCTGATGGGTCTTCGCATGTCGAGGCTCGACCCGGGCGGGCAGGTGGACAGTCACATACATTCTTTCGAGGAGTCGATCTACGTCATTGACGGGCACCTGGTCGTGGACACACCTGAAGGCAGTTCTGAGTTGACCTACGGCGATTACGCGTTACTGCCCGTAGGAGTCACCCACGCGTTCAGAAACACCTCAGCCGCACCCACCTCGTTTGCCGAGATGAAGGCACCCTTGCCACGAGAGCGGTTCGCCTTCGACACCCAATTCCCCGGCCCCCTTTCGCCCGGGGTCGCATCGAGGATCGACGTCCGTGATCCGCGCAACCGCTCGTTCGGGCACATCGATGCGAAGTCGTTGGATCCCGCGATGCAGACTCAGGATCGCCTGGCCGTGAGCGCCAGCATGCGCACCGCCTTGCTGGTCTACAGCGGGATCAGCGTGAAGATGATGATCGACTCCGACCTGGGTGCCGACCTCTCGACGATGTTCATGGTGCAGTACGAATTGAAGGGGTTCGCCGGGCCTCACGACCATCCACTCGAGGAGGCCTATTTGATACTCGAAGGGGAGGTCGAAGCCAGCTTCGACGGCGAGACTTACGAGCTCGGGCCGGGCGACGTCGCTTGGGCGGGTGTGGGCTGCGTACACGCGTTCCGCAACATCGGCCGGAGCCGAGTCCGGTGGCTAGAGACCCAAGCGCCCCAGCCTCCGCCGCGACACTCGTACCGGTTCGCCCGCGACTGGTCTTATCTCGAATCGGCCCTGGCAAAAGAACAGGACCAGGCAGGCAACAGATAGGAGACAGAACATGGCCGAGTTCCCGGTTGCAACCAGCCGTGCTCCCGGAGTCATGGGAGTGGACTGGGAGGCCCGCGTGGATTTCGAGCGTCTCCGCCAGTACCGGCTTGGCCGGGTGCGGAGGATGCTCGAGGCGTTCGACCTCGGCGCCGTCCTCCTTTTCGAGACTTCGAACATCCGCTATGCCACCGCCACCCAGATCGGCTATTGGGCTTTCAACAAGGGCGAGAGGTGGGCGCTTGTTGCTCGTGAGGGTCGCCCCAAGATTTGGGACTTCGGCTCGGCCGCCAAGGCGCACCGTCTCCAACTCCCCAACATGTATGACGCCGAAAACTCGGTTGGTGGGAACACGGGTCTCCAGGGGGCCATCGGGCCCGAGACCGGACTACATGCGCGCGCTGTCCGGGAGATCAAGAGTGCCCTCGAAGAATTCGGGGTGGCCGGGGAGAAGCTCGGTGTAGATCTGGCCGAAACCGGCGTTTTCCTGGCCCTGCAGGAAGCCGGTTTGCGAGTCGTCGACGGGCAGCAGGCCCTGATGCGGGCCAGGGAGATCAAGAGCGAAGACGAGATCACGCTGCTGACTCAGGCCTGTGCGATGGTCGACGGCGTCTACCAGGGCATCTACGAGATGCTCAAGCCCGGCATCCGCGAATCGGACGTCGTCGCCTTCGCCCACGCCCGGCTCTTTGAGATGGGTTCGGAGTTCGTCGAGGCTATCAACTCCATCGCGGGTGAACGCTGTAGCCCCCACCCCCACGTCTTCAGCGACCGGTTGATCCGTCCTGGGGACCAGGCCTACTTCGACATCATTCACGTCTTCAACGGTTATCGCACTTGTTACTACCGCACTTTTGTAGTCGGCCGTGCCACTCAGAGCCAACGCGATGCCTTCAAGCAGTCGCGGGAGTGGATGGACGCTGCTATCGATTTGGTACGACCAGGTGCGACGACAGATCAGATCGCCAAGGTCTGGCCCAGGGCCGAGGATTTCGGCTTCCAGGACGAGATGGACGCTTTCGGCCTCCAGTTCGGCCACGGTGTGGGCGTCGGCCTTCACGAACGGCCGATCATCAGTCGGCTCAACTCCCTAGAGACGCCCGTCGAGATCGAGGAGGGGATGCTGTTCGCTCTCGAGACGTACGCCCCGGCCGCTGACGGCCGTTCGGCGGCACGCATCGAGGAGGAAGTGGTCGTGACTGCCGACGGGTGCAAGGTCATCACGTTGTTTCCCTGCGAGGAGCTGATGGTGGCGAATGCCTACTGATCGCTACGACTATGCCCTCCGCCCGCCGAGGCTGCCGAGGCCGGTCGACACGAGCCTGGCCGACGCCGACATCGCCCTCGACCTCCGTCTTGGCATGTATCAGAAACTCCATGAGCTGCGCCAATTCGGCAAAAGAGCTCATGACCTCTTTCTCCAGAACCTGGTGAAAGGGACCACTCACCTTTCGCTGGGCATGGAGGCAGTGGCCACCGGTTTCGGGGCGGCAATGCGGCCCGACGACTACGTGTTCTCTTCCTACCGCGGCCACGCCCACTCCCTCGCAAAGGGCATGGATCTCGGTAGAGCGATGGCCGAGCTCCTTGGGCGAGAGAACGGCGTACTCGGTGGCAAGGGCGGATCCATGCATCTCACCGACGTCTCGAAGGGAATGATGGGCTCGTACGCAATCATCGGCGCTCACCTCTGTGTGGCCAACGGTGCGGCCTGGTCGGCACAAATGAGGGGCTCCGGTCAGGTGACGGTGGCCTTCTTCGGTGACGGCACCACCAACATCGGCGCCTTCCATGAGGCGCTCAACCTGGCGGCGATCTGGGCCCTGCCGGTCGTCTTCGTCTGCGAGAACAACCTGTACATGGAGTACACGCCGATCGATGTCATCACCGCGGTGGAGGATCCCGCTGCGGGTCGGGCAGCCGCCTACGGCTTGGAGTCGATCCTCGTGGACGGCAACGACCCCGACGCGGTTTTCCTCACGGCGAGGAAGGCCCTCGTCAAAGCGAGATCGGGATCGGGACCTAGCCTCATCGAGGCTGTCACCTACCGCTCCGGTGGGCACTCCCGGGCCGATCCGGGCAAATACCGGCCCGAGGCCGAAGTTCAGGCGTGGGCTGCTCGCGATCCCATCCCGATGTACCACGACCGTCTCCTCGGCCTCGGCATACCTGAAGCCCAGCTGAGCTCGATCGAACGCCGGGTTGCCGAGTCCATCGACGCAGCTACCGAGTTCGCCAAATCTGGCAGGGAACCCGAGGAAGGATCGCTCCTCACCGAGGTCTACGCCGACGGAGGATCGCGATGGCGGAACTGACCTACCGGGAGGCGGTGGCACGGGGCATTGCCCAGGAGATGCGTCGCGACCCGACCCTGGTCATGCTGGGCGAGGACGTCGCCGCCGCCGGTGGCGTGTTTAAGACCACTGTCGGATTGCTCGACGAATTCGGTCCCGAGAGGGTTCGGGACACCCCAATCTCGGAGCAGGCGATTATCGGGGCGGCGATGGGCGCGTCGATGACGGGCATTCCGGTCATCGCCGAGATCATGTTCTCCGACTTTCTCGCGGTGTGTTGGGACATGATCGCCAACCAGATCGCCAAGAGCCGTTACATGACTGACGGTCAGGTGAGCTTTCCGATCGTGATCAGAACCGCCAACGGCGGAGGAGTGAGGTTCGGCGCCCAACACTCTCAGAGCGTCGAGAACTGGGCAATGATGATTCCCGGTCTCAAAGTCGTCGCCCCCTCGAACCCAGTCGATGTCGTTGGGTTGATGGCGGCTTCGGTGCGCGACCCCGATCCTGTCATCTTCTTCGAGCACAAGTCGCTGATGGCTACCAAGGCCGAGGTTCCAGATGGCGAAATCGTCGATCATCTGGGGCGAGCGCGGGTGGTGCGTAGAGGGAGCGACGTGACCATCGCCGCTCTGGCTTTGATGGTGCCCCGAGCCTTGGAGGCAGCGGAAAGGCTCGCGGCAGATGGGTTATCTGCCGAGGTGATCGATGTCCTATCGCTCGTACCCCTCGACACGAGAACCCTTCTCGAGTCGGTCACCAAGACCGGGCGATTCTTCACGGTCGAAGAGAACCCCCGTCTCTGTGGATGGGGAGCGGAGCTGGTCTCGATCGTCTCCGAAGAGGCGTTTTGGGATCTCGACGGGCCCAGTGTTCGGATCACCACCCCCCATGTCCCGTTGCCCGCCGCTGCCGCTCTGGAGGACCTCGCCCTGCCGTCGGCCGAGCGTATCTACGAAACGGTATCGAAGTCGGTGGACTCTGCGGGCACTCGATGAGCGGGCGATTCCTCATCCGCAATGGGTGTGTGCTCACGTTGGGCCCCCGAACGCCAAACCTCCCCGAAGGCGACGTCCTTGTCGACGACGGCAAGGTCGCCGAGTTAGGACATGGTCTGCGGGCCCGTGACGCCGAGGTGGTGGATGCGAGCGAGGCCATCGTCATGCCTGGCTTCGTCGACACCCACCGCCATGTCTGGAGGTCGCTGTTCCGCAACATCGGTGACAAACAGATCGAAGGTCCGGAGTCACTGAATCATTACCAACCCGACGACGTATACGCCGCCACACTCATCGGCCTGCTCGGTGCCATCGAAGCAGGGATCACCACGGTCGTCGATTGGTCGGACATTCAGATAGACGACCGCTACACCGAAGCTTCCCTGCAAGCACACGCCGACGCCGGGCTGCGAACGGTCTTGGTGTACGCAGCTACTCGAGGTGCAGCGAGCGATACCGGGGCGGGCGCGGCGCTTCGAAGACTTAGCACCGGACGCGGCGGATTACCGATCCCGATCGCGTACGGTTGGGACCAGCCAACCTCGTCACTTGACGATGTCGTTGGCGAGTGGAAACTGGCCCGTGAGCTGGGCCTACGCATCCACGCCCACTCGGGACCCTCGGCAGGGGTGGTATCCACTTTGGCTGTCCAGGGACTGCTCGGCAGAGACGTCACGCTCGTGCATTGTTCTGACCTCGACGATGGTGACCTGGACGCAGTGTCATCGCACGGGGCCTCAGTCTCCTTGACCCCGTCGAGCGAGATGGCAGCTGGACTCGGGTCGACTCCAATCCAAAAACTTATCGACCGAGGCATCCGCCCTGGGCTCGGCATCGACAACGAATTGATCTCGCCGGGCGACATGTTCGCTCAAATGCGAGCGGCGATCTCCCTGCAGCACGCCACCCTTTTCGACCTCAAACTCGCCGGCAAGGCCGGACTCCCCCACCTCTTGAGTACGCGGGATGTGATTCGCTATGCCACGATCGATGGTGCCCGGGCAGCGGGCCTGGGTGGGTTGACCGGCTCCCTCGAGCCAGGCAAGCAAGCTGACCTCGTGATCCTCCGGGGCGACCGCCCCAACATCGCCCCCATCAACGACCCAATCGGAGCCGTCGTCTGGGGCATGGATACCTCGAACATTGACTGGGTCTTCGTGGCCGGGAAGCCGCTGATGCGAAATGGAGTCTTGCAAGCCGAGGTGAATCGGGCCAGGGAGTTGGCGATGACCGCCCGACTGCGGATCTCCGCGGCTGCGGCTGTTGCCCCGGTTGAAACCATCACTACCGAAGGTGCTGCATGACGCTGATTAGCCGCGCCCCTTCCTCGGCGCTCACATCGTTCGTCGTCGCCTCCCGCTACCTGCCGGTCTATGTGGCCATCTCACTCCTCGTGGTTGTGGCATCGATCTGGGCGCCGGCGACATTGACCGGACCCTCGTGGGCCGCTATTGCCCCATTCGGGACGTTCCTGGCCATAGCTGCCCTCGGTCAGATGCTGGTGATCATGACGGGCGGCATCGACCTAAGCGTTCCCGGCACCATCACCTTCGGTGCGCTGATCATGGTGGGCTTTGGTCAGGGGTCCGACAATCGCATCTGGATAGCACTGCTGACCGCGATCGGAACAGCCGTCCTGATCGGCCTTGTTAACGGGATCCTGATCGCCGGGCTCAAGCTCAACGCCCTCATAGTGACGTTGGCTGTGGGTCAGGTCGTGATCGGGATAGTCAATCGCTACAACAGAACAATCACGGTCCAGAGCACGGTGCCTTCCGGACTGTCCGAGTGGGCCACCTCCCGGTCTCTCGGCGTCAGCAGGATCTTCTGGGTCGGAGCCGTCCTAACAGCCCTTTTGATCGTCGCTTTCAGATACACCACGGCTGGTCGGAGATTTCAGGCTGTCGGCGCGAACCCAACCGCTTCGATGGTCAGTGGGCTTCGGGTCAACCTGAATCAGATCTCCGCTTACGTAGTGGCGGCAGTGCTCTACGCCATCGCCGGGGCGCTGCTTGCTGGGCTCCTGAGAAGCCCCGATGTGAGGGTGGGAGCGCCCTATCTGTTGGGACCCATTGCCGCCGTGGTCATCGGAGGGGCCTCGTTGACAGGTGGCCTGGCGAGCCCACTCTCCACCTGGGCCGCGGCTTACTTCCTCGCCGGTTTGAGCCAGATGATGCGGGTGATGGGTCTCCCGACCGCACTTCAGTTCGTCGTGTTTGGCCTCGTCATCATCGGGGGGATGCTGGTTTCGGGAGACCGGATCATCAAAGGCGTGGAGCAACTGCTTCGCGAACGACGAGGTTCCAGACGCCCAAGAGGGAATAAGGCCATCGAGCACTCCACTGGTCGGAATGGTTGAGAAAGGAGACCCCAGCCTCTCATGTATCGAAGTAGTGCAACAAGGTGTGGGCGGATTGCCCGCACGGAGGAGAACATGAAACGAAGAAAAAGAATCGGCGCCCTGATCGTATTGGCGTGGGTCATTACTGCCTGTGGGTCCGGCGTAACGGCCACGACGACAACGCCTGCCGCCCCCGCGACAACTGCGGCACCGGTGACCACCGCAGCCCCCGGTACAACAGCAGCCCCCGGCACGGACGCGGCCGCCGGCCCACTCACCGAGTTCGGCGAGAGCACCAGCGCCGATCCAGCATTGGTCGAGAAGGCGCTCGGACCGGTGGAGCCATCGGACGAGGCGAGCTGGAACATCGTTCTGGCCTCGATTGCTCGGGCCCATCAGGACCTAGCTGGCGCCGGTATCGACATCGACAAGGCCATGGAGTGCTGGAGTCAGCCCGAGTGTGATACCGGGACAGGTGGCGACATGATAATGGGTTACGCCGACGGTGGTGGGAACTCAGTCAACGTCTGGCGGGCGGTGAGTCATATGGAGGCAGTCCTCCAGGCGCTGACGTACCCCGAGATAGGCAGGATCATCTCAACGGCAGCCGACTTCAACCAGGACCCCGCCATCCATGCAGGTCAATTCAGATTCCTGATCGAGAGTGGCGCCGACTTCATCGCCGGTTATCCAGATGTGGGTGTTGCGATGGCCGAGGCCATCCTCGAGGGAACTCAGGCGGGAGTCCCTTACGTCCCGTTCTCGGCGGGCTGGGTCGGCCTTCCTGGCGATGAGGGTGCCCTGGTCCCCGGCGAGGATTATCTCAGCGTGGTCGGTGAGAACCTCTGCGAGCTGGGCAACAGCTTCTCCGAGGTGATAAACGCCGGGGTAGGCACAGGCACCATCGGGGTTCTCGGTGGGACACCGGGCAATGCATTGTCCCGAGGCTGGCAACAGTGTCACTTCGAGTCGCTCAACGACACCATCGATCTTGTCGGTCCCCCCGCAGACACCTATTGGGTGAATCAGTTTGCCCTCGACGCGGTCACGGCTTGGCTGTCGACCAATCCGGATATCGGTGGATACAGCTACGAGTACGCGGACGGGCTCAACACGGCCCTGCAGGCATACGACCTGCTGGGTGTGGAACTCGACAACCTGACTGTTGCGTTACGGACCGACGAGCAGACCCTGTTCTGCGACTGGGCAGAGCGGAACAACCCGAACTACAACATATGGTTCTCGGCCGGTGGCAACTTCCAGTCGCGCACTGCGGTGACCGCGGCGATGATGTCGCTCAAGGGTGCCCAGATCCCGGCGGAGATCGTCGTACCGCACGTGATGCGACAGGTAACGGCAGCCGATTGCAACCCAGATCGACTCCACCCCACGGTGTCGGGAACGTCTTTGGTTCCAGAGATGATGATTCCCCTCATGTTCCCGGCCCAATGATCAGGTGAGCAGGCGCGTTCCCGCAGGAGCCAAGGTCGGGGACGTGGTCCTCGAGCTTGAGGGCGTTTCGCGCCAGTTTGGAGCGGTGCGGGCGTTGACTGATGTCAGCTTTGATTGCCGAGCCGGAGAGGTACACGCCGTTGTCGGCGAAAACGGCTCAGGGAAGTCGACGCTCCTCGGGATCGCCAGCGGGTTTGTCAACCCCGATCTGGGCACCATCCGGATCGGGGGCAAGCCCCTTCGTAGTGATTCCCCGGCGAAGGCACGAAAGCTGGGGCTGGCGATGGCCTATCAGGACACCTCCCTGATAAGACCCGAGCCAGTCAAGAACAACCTCTTCCTCGCCGCTCCTCCCGACCAGCGCCCACCGTTCTGGAGGCGAAAGACGTGGGCGCGGAGGCTCCTGACGGAGTTCGACCTCGACTTGGAGCTGTTCCCAGATTCCCCGGCCGGGTTCCTCACCCTATCCCAGCGCCAGCTATTCGAGGTGGCCAAGGCTCTCGCTACCCACCCCAAGGTGCTCCTTCTCGACGAGCCCACTACCGCGTTGGGACCAGACGAGGTGGAGGCTCTCCACCGTACGGTGATCGCCTGCCGCCGCCGGGGGGCGGGGGTGGTCTACGTGAGCCATCGGCTGCCCGAGGTCCTGGAGATAGCCGACCGCATCACGGTCCTCCGGGACGGGCGACACCGCGGGACATTCGACGCCCGCTCCGTCACCGAAGCCAAGCTGGTCGAGCTGATTGTGGGACGGCCATTCGAGGCCGCATTCCCATCGCCGGAACGGCGAGGCCCGGACCAGAGAAAGGTTCTCGTAGTCGAGGGTCTCCAGGGTCAGTCCTTCGGCCCCGTGAGCTTCACCCTGGAGAGCGGCGAGGTGGTCGGGGTGGCGGGGGCCGAGGGCAACGGCCAACCCCAGCTCTTCGACTGCCTCGCTGGGAGGGCGCCTCCAAAGGCGGGGCGAGTCGTATGCGATGGTGAGGAGCTCACCCTGATCTCCACAAACGAAGCGGTCCGCTCAGGGGTCATGCTGCTTCCAGGCGACCGCCAACACGAGGCATTGATGCCGGTGCTCGGGGTCCGAATCAATGCGACGATTCAAACTCTGAATCGCTTCGGTCTGTTCGGGTTCATCCGGCGCCGCCTGGAGCGCAACAGGGTCGGAGACCTCGTCGATCAGCTCGAAATACGCACCCCGTCCCTAGAGCAGCCGGTTGAGTTTCTGTCCGGCGGGAACCAGCAGAAGGTCGCGGTCTCTCGGACGTTCCTTAAGCAGCCGTCTGTCATCCTCGCCTACGAGCCCACCCAGGGCGTCGATGTCGGCTCCCGTTTCGACATCTACAGGGCCCTGCGGGCTCGGACTGACGCCGGGGCGGGCCTGCTGGTCAAGTCGAGCGATCCCATCGAGCTCTCGGGGCTTTGCGACCGGGTACTCGTGATGTCGCGAGGCACGATTGTCGAGGAGATTCCGGGTGATGAACTGAACGAACAGCGCATTGTCGAGGCCATCGTCCGTGGTCCCGGTCTGTCGAAGGCCGGCCGGTCGCCGCTCGGGATTGCCATGCCGAAAGCACCAACCGGGCAGGGATCGGCGTGACCGCTCGCATCGACACCGCACGGCAAGTGATCCGCAAGGTTCTCCGCGACGCCCGCGACAGGAACAAATGGCGCAAGATCGTCCGGGTTCGGCTGTGGATGCCGGTGGTACTTCAGCTGCTTTTGATCGGAGCATTCCTTGGCATCACGAGCTCCCGTTTCCCCGGATTCCTCAGCGAGTCGAACGTCTTCAACATCCTGATCCTGGCCACCCCCATGGCGATCGCGGCCATCGCCCAGACGCATGCTCTGCTCGTCGGGTATCTCGATCTGTCAGTGGGGGCCATGATCAGCCTGGCGGTGGTACTCGCCTCGTTCCTCATACCCACCGGCTCGCCCCCGACTCAGATCCTCACCGGGGCCGGATTGATCCTCATCACCGGCCTCGTCGTCGGTTTGGCTAACGCTGGTCTGGTCCGCGGAGTCAAGATCCCGTCGATCATCGCCACCCTCGCCAGCCTGAGCATCCTCGACGGGATCTCGCTCACCTTGCGGCCCACGCCCAGCGGCACGATCGAACCGGCACTCACCGCATGGCTCCAGGGGCGCATAGGCTCGGTTCCCATCGCCTTCATCGCCGTGGTGGTAGGCGCTGGGCTGCTCGATGTCTGGCTCCACGCCAGTGGCTCGGGGCTACTCGTGCGCTCAGTTGGTTTCGACGAGCGGTCGGCCAAACGAAGCGGAGTCAGGACCAATTGGATCAGGGTGCGAGCGATGCTCATATCGAGCCTCCTCGCTACGGTTGCATCGTTCTTCGTTCTGGCCCGGTCCAGCGTCGGCAACGCCCAGATCGGCTCGAGCTACGCGCTCAACAGCATCACAGCTGCAGTTCTAGGTGGGGCCTCATTGGCGGGTGGCAGGGCCACATTCGTCGGGGGAATGGTCGCCGCGGTTCTCCTGGCGCTGATCATTACAGCCCTGCCCTACCTAGGCCTGACACCCGATCACGGCCTGATGATCATCGGCGTCCTCGTCCTCCTAGGGATCATCCTTTTCCAGGTGGGGGACTTGAAGGAGCTGGTTAAGCGGAACTACAAGCGGGTCCGACGCCTGGTAATCGGGAGCCGGCCCCCTAAGGCGGCGACTCTCCCTGCCTTTTACCCGATGGGAACGGACGTAAGGGTTGCTCCAACTGCCAGGACCCTCATTCGGGGTGGGACAGTGCTCAGCCTCGACAAAGACATAGGCGACTTCACCCCTGGCGACGTACTTATCGAAGGCGACAAGATCGTCCGTGTCGGTTCGAATCTGTCGAACGGTGAACTTGAGATAATCGATGCCTCCGGCATGATCGTCATGCCCGGGTTCGTCGATACTCACCGCCACATCTGGGAAGGCATCCTTCGCAATATCGGGACGGACGTTCCCCTCGAGGGAAGGACGAGCTACATCTCATTCGTCCTTCACAAGTTGGCGCCCTCTTTCCGGCCAGAAGACGCCTACGTAGGCAATCTGATTTCCGCTCTCGGCGCCATCAACGCCGGGATCACCACATTGCTCGACTGGTCTCATATCCAGGGTTCACCGTCGCATACCGACGCGGTGATCCAAGCGCTGGAGGACTCCGGCCTGCGGGCAGTCTTCGCCTATGGATTTCCCTGGTGGGGGAAGTGGGAGGAGCGACAGCCCAGCTGGTTCGTGCGGGCAGCGACCGAACATTTCTCGACCAAGGACCAGATGCTGACATTGGCTCTGGCGGCGCCCGGGCCCGAGTTCACTGACTTCGAGGTAGCGCGCGATCACTGGAAGTTGGCAAGGGAGACCGAAGCGCGAATCACTACACACGTCGGGGTGGGGACGTATGGCAAAGATGGCAGGGTGCAGAAGATGGGTGAAGCGGGGCTGCTCGGCCCCGACACCACCTACATCCATTGCACCACGCTCAATGACACCGAGATTCAGATGATCGTCGACACGGGCGGCACAGTGTCCTTGGCCTCACCTGTGGAAATGATGATGGGCCACGGCATGCCTCCCATCCAAAAGTTCTTGGATAGGGGCCTTCGACCCAGTCTGAGCGTGGACGTGGAGACCAACGTGCCTGCCGACATGTTCAACCAAATGCGCTCGATCCTGGCCCTCCAGCGGGCGCTGGCCTCCGCCGTGGGAAAGACGCCGGTTACTACCCGTGAAGTCCTGACCTACGCCACGGTGGAAGGGGCGAGAGCCAATGGCCTTGATGCGAAGATCGGCACCCTTACCCCGGGTAAGCAAGCTGATGTGATCATGCTTCGCACCGACCGTGTGAACGTCACCCCACTCAATGATCCTGCCACCGCTGTCGTAGCCGGCATGGACACAAGCAATGTCGACACTGTGATCATCGCCGGGCGGGTTATGAAGATGGGCGGCAAACTGCTCCATGTCGACTGGAACGCGGTCAAACGGAGCGCGCTCGAATCACGTAACTACGTGATCGAGAAGTCAGGATTCAAGCTGCCCAAGGTCTGATCGCGGAGAAACCAAGCCAAAGTCGTCGATCCCGGTGACCTTAGGTTTGCGGGGGCCGAAGGAAGAAGGCCGGTATCTCGTCCAGGCTGGTCGCCACCAGATCGGCCAATGCCGCTTCGACCCGTGCGGCATGGAGGTAACCCCAGGGCCCGCGGCGAACCAGAACGGTCTTCATCCCCACCGAGCGGGCGGGAAGGACGTCGTTGTCGAGGCGGTCACCCACATAGAGCAAATGATCGGGGGTTTGGCCGGCCCAGCGGACCAGATGCATGAAGAACTCGGTTGACGGCTTTTCTGCTCCCAATTCGGCCGAGGTGATGACCCCGTCGATTTCAAGACCCATCCGCATGAGGGCCTCACCAGCCTGGGGGGGTTGGTTGCCAGCGATGAGGGTCCGCATGCCCAGTCCGCGCAATTTCGCCAGAACTGAAGGGACGTCGGGATACAGGTCGGTTTCGTCGAAGTTTTCGCGAAGCCCTCGCGGGTCGTCAATCTCCCATGCCGCCAGTTCTGCCGCCAACTCGAAACCCGGCCTGATGATCTCGAAGACCTCCCGGTGAGATCGATCCATCCCCGCCATTGCTCCAAGTAGCCCGGCCATGGTCAGCCGGGTCACCCCCAATCGATCGGCCCACCGCTCCCAGATCCGGGTTTCGTCGATGAGAGTCTCCCCCACGTCGAAGACCACCACCTCGATCATGGGCGGCATTTTCGTCTGGA
Source organism: Actinomycetota bacterium (assembly GCA_052390035.1). Lineage (GTDB taxonomy): Bacteria > Actinomycetota > Acidimicrobiia > Spongiisociales > ZC4RG35 > JBQTHI01. The sequence continues at coordinate 19,317 of JBQTHI010000106.1, forward strand.
ACTTGTCTCCTGTCCTCCATTAGCGTGACGGATTCGTGCCCGCACCGCTTGTCATCGCCGTCGACCTGACCAAACACTTCAACGACTTCGTCGCGGTCGACGGCATCAGCTTTGAAATCGATCAGGGCGAAGCGTTTGGCTTCCTCGGCCCTAACGGTGCCGGCAAGACCTCGACGATGCGGATGATCGCCTCGGTGTCCCCGGTGACCTCGGGCAAGCTCTCGGTTCTCGGTCTCGACCCCGAAACCCACGGTCCCGCCATACGTGCCCGTTTGGGGGTGGTGCCTCAGGAGTCCAACCTCGATACCGAACTGACGGTCGAGGAGAACCTGTTGATCTACGGTCGCTATTTCGACCTGCCCCGGCCGGAGATCAGACGACGGATCGAAGAGCTGCTCACATTTGCCCAGCTCGCCGACCGCAAGAAGAGCAAGGTAGAACCGCTGTCGGGCGGCATGAAACGCCGCCTGACCATCGCCCGGGGGCTGATCAACCGTCCCGACCTGCTGATCCTCGACGAGCCCACCACCGGCCTCGACCCCCAAGCACGCCACCTGCTCTGGGACCGCCTTTACCGTCTCAAGCAGGACGGGGTCACCCTCATAATCACCACCCATTACATGGACGAGGCCGAGCAGCTTTGCGACCGGCTGGTGATCATGGACAAGGGGAAGATTGTTGCCGAAGGTTCCCCTCGTCAGCTCATCGAGGGATACTCCACCAACGAGGTGGTCGAGCTGCGCTTCCCCCCAGGACTTCAAGAGACCGTCATCGAGCGGCTCGAAGGGATCGGCAAGCGACTGGAACATCTTCCCGACCGCCTTCTGGTCTACGCCGACGAAGCGGATGAGGTGGTCGATGAGCTCCACCGCCGGGCCATCCACCCCGAGACCACACTTGTCCGCCGCTCGAGCCTCGAGGACGTCTTCTTGAACCTCACCGGCCGCACCCTGGTCGATTGAGATGACCGTCGCCGCCCTGCGGGTGACCGAGACAAGCATCCGCTACTACCTGCGCACCTGGCGGGGATCGGTGATCTCCAGCTTCGCCGTTCCGCTCTTCACCCTGCTGGCGATGGGCCATGGGCTCGGCCGGCTGGTCGACCAGCAAGGCGGCGCCAATGGGGTGGCCTACCTCACCTTCCTCACCCCCGCCCTCATCGCCGCCACGGCCATGATGACCGCGGCCGGCGAGTCGTCTTATCCGGTGTTGGCCGGGATCAAATGGACCAAAAGCTTTCATGCCGCTCTCGCTACCCCGGTTGGGGTGGCCGATCTCGTCTACGGCCTGTTCGGCTGGCTCGGTCTGCGGCTGGCGTTCAATCTGGTGATCTACGGCGCCATCGCCGCCGCCTTAGGAGCGATGACGTGGACGGCGGCCATGTTGTCGGTGATCCCCGCCACCCTGACCGGGATGGCATTCGGAACACCGATCACCGCCTGGGTCGCCTCCCTCGAGAATGACACCGCCCTTTCATCGATGTTCCGCTTCGGGGTGATGCCGCTCTTTCTGTTCTCCGGCACTTTCTTTCCGATCACCCAGCTACCCGACTGGCTCGAACCGCTGGCCTTCCTTTCCCCCCTCTGGCACGGAGTTGAGCTAACCCGATTCGTCGCAGGCGTGCCGGGAACCCCCTACCTTCTATGGTGGATTCACGCCGGGGCCCTCTCTCTCCTCACCGCGGCCGGAACCGTCATCGCCGTCAGGAACATGACCAAGACCTTGCGGACATGAGCACCGTTCTCACCACTCGAGTTCTACCCCCGATCCGTCGACCAGGCACCCGGGCGGTTCGCCTGCTCGAGCGAAATCTCACCCTCTACCGCCGAATCTGGATAATCCTTCTCTCCGGCTTTTTCGAACCGGTCTTCTACCTGCTGTCAATCGGGCTCGGGGTGGGCAGCATGGTCGACCTGGTGAACCTGCCTGACGGACGGGCGGTCTCCTATGCGGCCTTCGTCGCTCCGGCGTTGCTCGCCTCATCGGCCATGAACGGCGCCATCTACGAGTCGACCATGAATGTGTTTTTCCGGCTGAAGTGGGGGAAGATTTACGACGGGATCCTCGCCACTCCCCTCCAACCTCTCGACATCGCCCTCGGAGAGATCGGTTGGTCGCAGATTCGGGGGACGCTCTATGCCATCGGGTTCACCATCGTGATGGCGATGTTTGGGCTGATTACCACGTGGTGGGGCGTGTTAGCCGTCCCCATTGCCTTGTTGATCGGCTTCGCCTTCGCCGGGGTGGGCATGGCATGCACCACCTTCATGAAGGGCTGGCAGGACTTTGATCTGATCCCGCTTGTGATCCAGCCGCTTTTCCTCTTCTCGGGAACCTTCTTTCCGGTGTCGTTTTATCCCGAGAGTCTCCGATTCCTGGTCCAGGTTTCCCCGCTTTATCACGGCACCGAGTTGCTCCGAGCGGCCACCCTCGGCGTGTTCGACTGGTCACTTCTTTCGCACACCGCCTTCCTCCTGGTGATGGGAGGAGTCGGCTTGGCGCTGACCCGCCGGCGTTTTCAGAAGCTGTTGATGCCTTAACCTTCGCCAATGCTGCGCCGGTATGTGCTCGAGCGGATGCTGGCGGGGATCTTCGGGCTGCTCGTCTTCCTAACCGCGGTCTTCTTCCTGGCCAAGCTTCTCATTCCCGGTGACATCACTGTCAACTTTCGGGTGGGGTTCTCCGGCAATATCGACCAGGTTCGAGAGGCCCTCGGCCTCGATCAACCCCTCTGGAAGCAGTATCTGGTGTGGCTGGGCGGAGTCTTCAGCTTGGAACTGGGCCGCAACCCCGGCGGACCGACCGTGCTGAGCCAGGTGATGAGGGCTCTGCCGTGGACCCTGGCAATGTTCGGCATCGGCATTGGCAGCGCCTTCTTCGTCGGCTCGCGCATCGGCCGCTGGGCGGGTTGGCGTAAGTCAACCACCACCCCCACCACCATCGCGGCGGTTGGCTTGACCTCCCTCTTCCCACCCTGGTTGGTCTTCCTGGCTTTCTATTTCACCCTCAACACTTTTGGATTCCGGGTCTTCAATCGCATGACCGCTCTCAACTTCGATCTCTGGGCCCAAGGAAGGCGGGAAGACCTCACCTTGTGGACCATGATCGCCGTCACTCTCGCCTTTTTGACCGTTTCCGCCCTCGGACGACGTCTGATCAAGTCGCCACGTCTGGGTAGGTGGTGGTCGTGGATCTCGATCATTGCTGTGCCGTGGGGCTCGTACTGGGCCTGGTCGAGACTGGGGATCAGGGACCACGCCCTCGACCTCCTCGGGTTCCTGCTCCTCCCGGTGGCAGTGCTGTTCCTGTTGATGGTCGGTGACATCATCCTCGTTGTGGCGGCATCGATGGATGGATTGTCGTCATCGGACTTCGCCCTGACCGCCCGCGCCAAAGGGCTCACCGACCGTCAGGTAAGGGAGAAGCACGCCGGTCGAGTGGCGCTGTTGCCGGCGTTATCCCGGCTTACCGCCAACCTGCCGTTCGCCCTGGGTGGGCTGGTAATCATCGAAGCGAGCTTCGGACGCCTGGGTGGTTATCGCATCGACGTACCCGGGGTGGCGTCGGTCCTGTTCGGCTCGCTGCGCCAGCGCAATCTGCTGCTAACCCTCGGTGGCCTCGTGGTGGTGGGGATCATCACCTTGCTACTCCGCATCGGCCTTGACCTGGCAGTGGCGACGATCGATCCCCGGGTCCAGTTGGAGAGAGCCCGGGTCAAATTTGAGTAGTCGCAACGCCTGGGTGCGGGGGTGGTGGCGTGCGGTGGTGAGCCATTGGGAGGCCCGGCTTGGTCTCGCCATCCTTTGCCTGTTCGGGCTGGTGACGCTCGCTCACCCGATCCTCCTCTCGACCGTATGGCCTCGCGGTGTCTATGACCCAAGGGCCGGCTTCGATCCCGACCTCCACCACCCGTCGCTTCCCACTCTCAGCCACCCGCTCGGGACCGATGCCTTCGGCAAGGACACCTTCAGCATGTTGTTGGCCGGGACCGGCCCCTCGCTAGTCGCCGGGTTGGTGGCGGGCGTGTTGACCGCCCTGGTGGGCTTGGCAGTGGCGACGGCTTCGGCAGTGTGGCGGCCCGCCGATCGGGTGCTGGGGACAATCGTCGACGCCGGCCTCTACCTGCCGGTTCCCGTGGTGATGCTGATCTTCGGGGCCGACCCCCGAGCCGATCGCCTCACGCCCCTCATATTCGGCCTGCTCTTCGGGTTGCTGACCGGACTCTCCAGCGGTGCCTTGGTGCTCCGTTCACAGGCGATGCCGATCGTTGCCTCGGGATATGTTGACGCCGCCCGGGTAGCTGGGGCGAACACCTGGCAACTGGTTGCTCGCCACCTAGTACCGGCTCTCACCCCGATCGCCTGCGCCTACTTCGTGTTGGGCTCGGCGGGGGCCATCATCACTCAGGGTTTTCTCTCGTGGCTCTCCTATACCGCCACATACAACGACTGGGGGACCCTGGTCTATTGGGCGATCGTCACTCGTGACTTCACCGGCCGCCTCCTTTGGCATGTCCTGCTTGCAGCGGGTGCCACCCTCACCTTGATGACGCTCGGTTTCCATCTCCTGGCGATCGGCTTCCGGCGGGCTGCGGCTCAGCCCTGGTCGTCGCTTCCTTCTGAAGGCGCCGGTGCCCAAACGATCGTCGAGCTGCCGCTGCCGCAGCCCGTTCCCTCGTTGTGATGTTGACCCCGCCAAGTCCTACGGGTCACGCTTGACCTTGACTCACATCGGACTCACAAGCTGGAAGTAGTTGTCATCTGGATCGGAGAAGGTGGTGATCCATCCCCCCTCCCCGTCGCCCGGCTGGTAAGGCTCCCGGACGACGACTGCCCCCGCCGCCTTGAACCGTTCGTATTCGACTTTCACATCCGAGGTCTCGACATTCCAGATGAGCCGACCGGGGTGAGCATTCTTGCCGTACACCTGATCGTGAGGCCCGACTGTCAACCAACCGGTGCCGATCTGCCAACCGATGAAGTCGTCTTGATCCCAGCCGGGCGCCCCGAACAGCTTGGTGTAGTAGTCCGCCAAAGCCCGGGGGTTTGCTGACCCGATCAAGACACTATTGAGATTCATGATGCCTCCTTACCACGGTCCTTTCCAGAGAAGTCCTCTGATCCAGGTCATGGCATACGAATGGTCACTTCATTACACGGTATTAGACGGGGCCGAAGCCGAGAAGTCATCGGTCAGCCGCTTTCATCCGTGAATCGTCGCTTGCCGGCTTCCCGCAGCGCCCATCCGACTGACTTCTGAACCAGCGGTTGGTCGTCGTGGAGTAGCACCTCGGCGATGCGATAGGTGTCGTCGAGGTCGCCTTGGCGGACGAAGGCCAACGTGCTGAGCATGGCGGTGCGCCGCTCCCAGGAGGCCTCCAATCCTCCGCTCTTCAGGCCCCGAACTTGGCCACCATGACGTAGACGGCGAAAGCTATGAGCAACGTGTCGAGAACCCCGACCATGCCGAGCCTCGACATCAAAGATCCACCCTGGGAGCTGTCACCAGCCGAAAACGCCGCCATGGCTTTCTTGGTTTGAGGGGTGAAGAACAACCCCGCCAAAGCGCCACCGATTATCAAGACGGCGAACCCGATCCCGACGAAGGCCGACCCGAACCGATAGGCGCCATCGGAGCCGGTGACCAGGAGTATTCCGGTCACCAGGATCACTGCCGAGGCGGCACCGTAGAGCGGGCCACTCATTTTGTTGACCGCCTCCAACCACCGGGTCGCCACAGATGAATCGCCGCCGGTCATCCGCCGTCCAACCGCCGCCTGGGTCAGGTTGGCCCCGATCCAGGTTCCGGCACCCAGAATGTGCAGCCACAGCAACAACGTGCGCATACCTTCCCTCCGGTCTCGAAGTGAGCGTAATGGGCCTAGCCGGCCGCCATCCGTTTGAGAGCGGCGCGGTCTACTTTTCCCAGGTGGGTGCTGGGAAGTGACGCCACCAGGAAGACCCGGCGTGGGTATTTGTATGGGTCAAGGTGATCGAGAGTATGTTGCTGCAACTCCGCCTCGGTGACTGGGCCTGCCGTCACCACGAAGGCGACAGGACGTAACAGACCGTCGGAGCCCGCAATCGCTACCACGGCACAATCCCTGACCGCCGGGTGGTCGAGCAGGCAGGACTCGACCTCCGCCGGATTGAGCCATTTGCCTTTCACTTTGACCGAGTCGTCGACTCGACCCTGATGGGTGACGTAGCCGGCATGGTCGATCGACACCAGGTCTCCTCCAACGAACCATTCCCCTCGAAACGCCTCGGCCGTCAAATCGGCGTTCTGCCAGTAGCCGGGGGCCCGCGAGCCGCCCCGAACCCAGAGCCTTCCCACCTCGCCTGATCCAACGACGTTCCCATGGTCGTCACAGGCCTTCACCTCGAACCCGCCGACCGCCCGCCCGACCGTGCCCGGGCGAGCATCACCCAGCCGGTTGGTGATGAAGATGTGCCACATCTCGGCGGTTCCCAAGCCGTCGAGCAGTTCCACTCCGGTTTGTTCCCTCCATCGATGGTAAAGGGAGACCGGCAGCGCCTCTCCTGCTGAGGTTGCGAACCGAAGCGAGGCAAAGTCGTCTTCCGCCCCAGAAGCCGCCAGCATCCCGCTTATAGCCGACGGAGTCGTAATGAGAATCGTCGGCCGATGCCGCCTGATCTGATCAAGCACGGCTTCGGGGGTCGGTGGACCGGGGAATAGAACGGTGGCGGCGCCCACCGAGAAAGGAAACAGCACCGCCGAGCCGAGGGCATAGCCAAAGAAGAGGCGAGGTACGGCGACGGTGAGGTCGTCAGGCCGATAACCGAGTGTGGCTTTGGCGTAAAGCTCGGTGCTGTTGACAAATGAGCGGTGGGTCTGTGGAACGATCTTGGGCGCACCGGTGGTGCCTCCCGAGAACAACCAGATGGCCGCGTCGTCGCGATGGGTGGGAAACGTTTCGATTGGGCCGGTGCGGCCAGACCCCTCGATGAATTTGAGCGACCCTCCGGCGTCGGACAGACGAGAGCGGTACACGGGCTCGGCGATTACGGCAGCCGGGCGGGCTGCCTCGACAATGGCGGAGAGATGTTCGGTGCGGAGGTCAGGGTTGATGGGGACCGCCACTGCCCCAATCTGGAGAATCCCGAACAGGGCACCGACAAACTCGGCACCGTCGGCC
>JBQTHI010000107.1:0-26830 GCA_052390035.1 Actinomycetota bacterium
CCACCCGTCGATTGGTTTCGGTCTGAAGAAAAGGGGACCGGTAGACGAGGGCGTAGCCGCCGAATGCGATCTCGTCCCCTGGGACCAGGGCAACTTCGGCCTGAAGACCGAGGTTGGCGGTGAGGGCGATCCCGATCACGGCCAGCGCTACTCCGCTGTGCGAGAGCTGGCCGGCCCAGAAGGAGGGGTCCGCTCGAAGCTGACGATTCAGCCCGGCGCCCAACGGCTCCCCGCGGGCTCGGGCAGACCTGGTCGATCTCTCGACCAGCATCGTGATGGCCGATGTGATGACGAATACCCCGGCCACCACCGCCACGACGACGTAGCCAAGCCGGCTGGTGGTAACCACCGTAACCAGCCCGGCGACCAAGCCGACCTGAAGCGGCAAACGGGACTGTTCGGCGACCAGCGCCGGATTGCCGCGTTGCCATGCCACCAGAGGCCCTACTCCCATTGCCAAGAGAAGGGCAAAAGAGAGAGGGATGGCCAGGCGGTTGAAGAAGGGCTCGCCGACCGAGACCCGGTCACCGGATACAGCCTCGACCAGGATCGGGTAGAGCGTTCCCGTCACGACGACAAAGGCGTAGATGGTGAGGAGGAGGTTGTTGAGGAGGAACCCCCCCTCCCGACTGAAGAGGGCGGTGAGGCGGGGAGACTCGGCAACCATCTGCGCCCTGGTGGCAAAGAGCCCGAATGATCCGACCAGCACCAGAAAGAGGAATCCGAGCAGCACCGGTCCAATCGCCGATTGGGTGAATGAGTGGACGGAGGCGACGGTGCCGGATCGGGTTAAAAAGGTGCCGAGGATGGTGAGGGCGAAGGCGGCGATGACGAGGACGAAGTTCCAGGCTTGAAGTGCCTGACGGCGAAGCTGTACCAGCGATGAGTGGAGGAAGGCGGTGGCGACCAGCCAGGGAATGAACGAGGCGTTCTCCACAGGGTCCCAAGCCCAGAAACCTCCCCAGGAGAGGACCTCGTAAGCCCACCAACCGCCGAGCACGATCCCAACCGTCAGAAAGGTCCAGGCCACCTCGGTAGCGCGGCGACTACGGGCGAGCCAGTCCGTTCCCGAGTGACGAAGGGAGAGGGCGGCGATCGCATAGGCGAAAGGGACGGTCAGCCCGACGTATCCCAGATAGAGCATCGGTGGGTGGAGGGCCATCAAGCGGTGGTTTTGAAGGAGGGGGTTGGGCCCCGGCCCGTCGGAAGGCGCCACCGCCGCCGCCCAGGGCAGTGGGCTTGCCTGCAGACACCCGTTGGCGGCCGCTTCGATGCAGACCTGGAAGGGGTTGGCCACCGTGAGCTGCAATACGAAGAAGAACGTGCCTACCAATCCCATCACCGCCAAGGCGGCGGCGCCGAGCCGGTCGGGTCGGCGTACAAAGGCTCGCCAGACTGCCACGGTGTATAGGGCGAGGACCAGACCCCAGAGCACGATCGAGCCTTCGAGCGCCGCCCAGCCAGTCGCGACATTGAAGGGAAATGGGGTGGCGCGGGCATGATGGTTGGCCACGTATTCGAGGCTGAAGTCGTCGGCGAGCAGCGCCGCTTCCAGCGCCATCATGGCGAGAACGGCTCCTCCCACCTGCCAAAGGACCGAGCGTCGCACCTCGGGAGGGGCGGTTGTGCCGTTGGTGGTGGCCTCTTCGGACGGGGCCCCGAGCACGGTGCGAACGGCGGTGAGAATCAATCCCACCGATCCGATGAGAGCGACAAGGACGCCGGCGGTTCCCAGCAAGGCGAACATCAGGACCCGGAGAGCGTTGTGGGGGGCTGGTAATTCTCATCGTGGCGGACAAGCGCCATATCGGCCCAGAACTCGTCGCCTGACCACCGCCCTTCGACCACAACTCCGACGTCTTCGGCGAACAAGGGCGGGGTTGGCCCGGCCAGGCGTACTGTGATCGTGGAGGCGCCGTCGGTCACGTCGAAGACTTTGACGTCGCCGTCTGCTGTCAAAGATCCCTTGACCACCAGGCCTCCAAGGCGAAAGCGTGCCTCCTCGGCCATCGTCGCCCGACGAGCGACTGCTTCACTCGGAGTCAGGTAGTAGGTGAGGTTCTCGCCGAGGCTGGTGGCCACCAGCAAGATGATGATTCCCGCCACTGCCGCCAGGGCTGGCCAGACGAACTTGCGATAGGGCATTGCTACTTGTGTCGGGTGAGCCGGCGGTGGCGCCTGTGCAGCGCCAACGCGTACCAGACAATCAACCCGTAGGTGAGCAGGTAAGCAGCGCCCACAACCGCTGCTTCATCCATCGAACGCCCCACCGACCGACGGTGGTAATACGGCCATGCCGGCCGCCGGGTCGGTCCGGGCAGCAGCGGCTTCTTCCAATCGGCCGACCAGCATACGGGCCGAGACCAGCGCCACATAGATGAGCGTGAAGGCGACGAGGTTGACGAGCAACGCTCGCAGCATGCTGGGATGCATCGTTGGGCCGTCGGGTCGGAGGCTTTGGGTCTGGTGGAGGGTACGGACCAGATTGACCGAGAAGTACACGATCGGGACCTGAGCGACAGCAATGATTCCGACGATGGAAGCCCGGTCTGCCCTCAATTTGGGATCGACCGTAAACCGTCGCAGGGCGAGATAGCCAAGGTAGATGAGAAACATCACGGCGGTTGTCGCCATCCGCGCGTCCCCCCAGTCGAAGAACACTCCCCAGACCGGCTTGCCCCAAATAGCTCCAGTGACGATGGCGATTCCAGTGAAAAGAACTCCCACCTCGGCCGAAGAGGCCGCCAGACGATCCCAAGCCGCCCGGCGTCGGATCCGCCACATGATCGATCCGAGAGCCGTCACCCCGAAGGCAAGAAAAGCCAACCACGCAGACGGCACATGGACATGAAGGATGCGAGCGTACGTTCGTTGCACCGCTTCGGGCGGAGCCGCATAGGCGAGCCAAAGACCGGCCAAGGCCACGGCACCGGCCACCACCATCAGGGCTCGCACCCTTGTCATCCAGCCTCCTCCAAAGGTCGGGCAGCTACAACGCCGGCAATCGATATCAGTAGGTCGACTGCCGCGAGCAATAACAACCAGGGGAGGATACCGGCGGCCCGGGTGAGAGCTGCCGTGACCTGAGCCGCGGCGATGAGAAGCGGGATTGCCAGTGGAGCGACCAATAACGAAGCCAGCCCGGGCCGCGAGTTGAGCCCGGCGGTGAGGTCGGCGGCAATGGTCGAGAGGCCAGCCAGCCCGGCAGCAAAGAGGACAGCAGCCGCCACCAGCCAGGGCCATCCGGTGATCGGGGCCGGGCTGAAAAGAACGATGGTCAACACGCCGACGATCAGCATGAACCCGATGAGAAGGCTCGCGTTGGCGAGTGACCTTCCGACAAAACGCGCCGCCGGGTCGACTCCCGACAGCATGAGAAGGTCCCGGACCGGTCCGCGATCGACAGAACTTTGCCGCCAGGCGATCTGCATTCCGTAGAGGAGGCTCACCGACCAAAAGGCTGCAGGTCCTACCCGGGAGATGGCCGGCTGATCGATCCCGAGTCCTAGAGGAAGGGTGACGAGGGCGGCCATGGCGAAAGGGAGAATGACCGACGAGGTATCCCCGGCCCGCCGTTCGAGAGTGAGCTCATATCCGGCGATGATCCTGGTCTGTCGCCAAAAGCCCATCACACCGTCTCCAGGACGCCCAGTCGAAGCAGCAGCCGGCGATCGGCCAGAGAAGCCAAATGGCCCGGGTCGTGGGACACGAGCACCGCGCCCCCGCCACGCCGGACGGTGCGGTCAACCAGCGCCTCGACCAGCGGTTGGGCCGACTCGTCGAGCCCGGCGTGGGGCTCGTCGAGCAGCAGCAACAATGGGGGGTCGAGAAAGAGCCGGGCAAGGTCGGCTCGTCGCAGCATCCCCTGGGAGCAATGAGCGGCGGACCGGTCGGCGGCGCCGGCCAGGCCCACCATCTCCAGCGCACGCCTCGCCTCCGAATGCCCGCCGCCCCGGAATTTGGCCACCAAGGTCAGGTTCTCCGCCAGGGTTAGATAGGAGGTAAGGGCGGGCTGATGGCCGGCCAGGCCGATCTTCTCCCTGACGTTAAGGACCTGACGCGAGCCCAGCCGTGCGCCCAACACGATCCCGTCGCCCGAGGTGGGGGGTAACAAGGTGGCGATGACCCGCAGAAGGGTGGTCTTACCTGCCCCATTGGGCCCCCCGATCCACAGGCATTCTCCCGGCGCCAACCGGCAGTCGACAGCCTGGATGACCGGGGTCGACCCAAAGGACACGTCAACCCGTTCCAGGCTGAACAAGGGGGGCACAGATGGAGTGTATGGCCGGTCGAAGGAGCCGAGCGCTACTGTCGACGGCGATGGAGCGGTACACCAAAATCGTGGCCACCATGGGCCCGGCGGTGGCCTCGGGTCCCCGGGTTGAGGCCCTGATCGCCGCGGGAATCGATGTCGCCCGTCTCAACTTCTCCCACGGCGACCACGAATATCACCGCCAGTTCGCCTCCTGGATAAGGGAAGGAGCGCGGGTGAGCGGCCGGAATGTGGCCATCCTCCAGGACATCCAGGGTCCGAAGCTGCGGGTGGGATCTTTTCCTGGCGGTCAGGTCGAGCTTGAAACGGACCAGGTTGTCCGCTTGTTCACCGGACGCAAGCTGGCCCAATCTGACGATCAGATCTTTCTCGATTATCCCCACCTGTTGGAGGACATCGAGCCCGGGGAGGAAGTCGTTTTGGCCGACGGCCTCATCAAGCTCGAGGCACTCTCGGTTGAAGCCGATCATGTCGCCGCCCGCGTGGTAATCGGGGGTGCACTGGGCGACGGCAAGGGCGTGGCTTTTCCCCAGACCAACCTCCGGATGCCCGCCGTCACCGAAAAGGACGAGGCGGATCTGACCTTCGGGCGCCAAATAGGAGTGGACTGGGTTGGGGCCTCCTTTGTCCGCTCGAGTGCCGATATCCGTCAGGTGACCGCGCTCGCCGGGGACGTCCCGGTGATCGCCAAGGTCGAACTTGCCGCGGCGTACGCCAACCTCGACGACATCATGTCGGAGGCTGCAGGTGTAATGGTGGCGCGGGGGGATCTTGGGGTGCAGATGCCGCTCGAGAGGATCCCCCTCGTGCAGGCCGACATCCTTCACCGGACCAACGCCGCCGGGCTGGTCTCGATCACAGCCACCGAGATGCTTGAGTCGATGACCCATTCGCCGCGGCCGACCCGGGCGGAAGTGACCGACGTCGCCACCGCCGTACTCGCCGGAACCGACGCGGTCATGTTGTCGGCGGAAACCGCCGTCGGCCTGCATCCCTTTGAGGCAGTGTCGGCGATGGCGCGAATTTGCGCCTCCGTCGAGAGCGAAACTTCGGAGACAACAGTCCAGCACCAGTACCTCACCCACGAGTCGGCGGTGGCTTCGGCGGTGGCTCAGGCGGCCGTCGACTGCGCAGCAAACCTGGGGATCCATACGATCGTGGCTTTCACCGAGTCGGGATCGACAGCCCGCCTGCTTTCGAAGTATCGGCCGGCCGCTCGCATCGTCGCATTTACACCGATAGAACCGACTCGACGGCGCATGGCTCTATATAGGGCCGTCACGGCATATCCCTTCGAGCGAAGGGAATACACCGACCACATGATTGCCGCCGCCGAAAAGCTCTTAGAGAAGGAGAAGATCTGCCAAAGGGGCGAGGCGGTTGTCATGGTCGCCGGAATTCCTCCCAACCGGCAGGCGTCCACCAACCTATTGAAGGTGCATGTGATCGGGCAACGGTCCCAGGGGGTGCCGTCGCGTCGAAGCGGACGCTACCCCGAGCCCGGTGGTGGGTTCTCCGGGTAAAACCGAAAGAACCGGGCCACCGTCTCGGTCGCGGCTTCCCTGGACGCCCCATCCCAACCTTCGGGACGGCGCAGCGAGATCGTGTTCGACATCACGTATACGTGATCGAGGCCGAGGCCGGCGTCAAAGAGGCGAGCAGCTAGTTGAGCAGGGAAGGTGTTTTGGTCGTGCACGCGGATCGGCGGAGAAAACGACTCGCCGTCCTGACCGGAAAACGACCGATCAGTGCCAAGCATCAACATGTCGCCGATGTGCACCGAATCAAGGATCTCGATCGTCTGGCCCATGGCGGGTGGGGATGGTAGCTGGCGCCCTCTTTGGACCTCACTCCGCCGGTCACGGAGGGGGAGAGGTGGTGGTGGCCCCGGTCGTGGTTGTGGGGCAGGAGACGCCCGATCCTTCGATCTGGCACGGATGTACGAGGATGATCTGCTGGCGGGGCGAATAGACCACCGTCCATTCGTCCATTCTCGTGTTGGTGCCCTGGGTGATGGTCCTCTTGACGGTGACCATAAAACCCTGGGCGGGGACCTGATCTTCCTTCTGCTCGGGCGGGACGATGGCCTCATCACCCATGTAGAGGGGCGGAGGCGGATCCCGAAAGTTGTAAGGGTCCGAGATGTCGGCTTTCACCACCCTGGCGTTGGGCCCTCCCTCCTCGGCGACACCGATGTGCAGGGACCCGCTGCTCTGTTCGCCGGTGAGGATGCGGCCTTCGTTGTCGCTGTAGAAGGCGACGGTGATCGAGGAGTTGGAGTAGAAGGTTCTGATGAGGATGGCGCTCTCGGTGTTGTTGCGAAAATGTACGTCGGGCAGCGGCCATGAGATGGTGGCCTCGATGCCGAGTGGGTAGCGGCTGAAGTACCAACTGTGCGGTTTATGGGTGATGTCCTCGTAGCCACCCCAGAACACCGCGTTATAGAACGTGGTGGCAAATTGGCTGACCCCGCCGCCGATGGCCTCCTGCAGCCTTCCCCCCACGATCGCTCCATCTTCGAGATATCCGTCTTCGGCACTCCGCTGTCCAGCAGCCTCGTTGAGGGAGAAGGTGGCCCCAGCCGGAACGATGATGCCATCGACCTTGTCGGCGATCAGGTGGATGTTGGTGACTCTGTTCTGACAGCAGGCGTGGTAGGTCGTGAACTGGCTGACTTTGTGGCGGATACCAAGTGCTTCGAGTTCTTCGGTCGTGACGTCCGGATCGACAGCTTCCTCGATTGGAAGCCGACCCGTGCGGGCGGCGGAGGAAGCGGCGATCAGAAGCTGTTGGGCGGTGCTTGCCGGGTCGAGGACCGTTCCTTTACGGCCCGGGATCACCCTGACGATCTCTTCGTCGACTTCGAGTCGAGCATCCACCGGAGGATCCTCCAACTGCTCTCTCAACGGCGCCAGGGTGGAGCCCACGATTTCGGGGTCCATCACAAACTCGATGCCGTTCAGGCCTGCCTCTGATCGGAGAGCGGCCCTCAGTTGCTCGACAGTGAATGTGACCCTCTTCTCGCGCTCGCCATTGAGGAGAGTGACCGGGCCCGCCAGGATCAGCTGGGCAGTTCGAACCCCCTGATCGACATCAGCCGCGGTGAGGCGCGGTTGCACAATCGAGATCGGGAGGTCGACGGTAGTCCGGTTGAGAGTCGAGACCTGGGCAACGATGAGAGCGGCGGCTTGCTGGCGGTCCACCTGCTGACCCTCGCGCGGATAAACCGGTTCAACGGTCGTCCCGTCGATGGCGACGCCCCCAGGGAACGGCGGGCTGCTAATCGCCTCGATGTCCCAAGCCATGAGCACCGTTTCGAGCGCCGGTGGGTCAATGGCCGCCTCCACAGGCATACGGGTGGTGGAGAAAAGATGCGTCAGCCACCACCCGAACTGGCCGGCAGGGTTGCCCTGGCGCCCGACCTGCATGGCCTTATCCACCATGGCCGGTTGGTCGAGATCGAGCCCCACGGTCGCCGGCTCCAGTTCGAGCCGCGTGCCGGCCACGGTGAACATGGCCGGGACGGAGCCGAGAGTGTTCTCGAGATCGGTGAGCGCCGCCTGGGCATCAGCCGGGGTCATGCCACCAAGTTCGACGTTCTCAACTGTCACCGATCCGAGCACCTTTCCGGCTGAGAGTGCCCTGCTCAAGCCGTATCCGGCCAGTAGCAAGAGGATGAGGCCGGTCAGGACCCAGTTCAACCGCCTACGGCGAGGTGAAGGTGCGGACGCGTTGGCAGACATGATGGGAAACCCCTGGAGCGCTAGCAGTCTACGGCGACTTCGTAGCGTTCACTAACCAGCCCTGACGCACAGCTACGTCCCCCGGACTTCATACCATCGGCATCGTGATCGCGTTTCCGCCGGTCCCCGCCGGTGAACCGGTGAAGGTTTCGGCCACCACTTACTTGGCCTTCAAACAGTGCCCGGCACAGGCTCAGGCCAGGTACGAAGGTCACTACCCGCCAGAAACCCGGCCGAGCTTTGTAGGAGCGCTCACTCACCGCCTGATCGCGCGGCATCTCCAAAGCGGCCCGATCGCCGATGTTCGTCTGGCGGTGAAAGAGGAAATCGGAGCGGCACTGAACTCGAAGATGGGTGCCGCCGGGATCCGCAAGCCTTCGGATCTGGAGCAGGTGATTGCCCAAGTGGGCGAGCTATACGCCCGGTTCCGGCGTTTTCCGATCGACGGTTTCGAGGCTGCCGAGGTCGAACTGGAGGCCGAACCTCTCGCCGGGGTGACACTGGTGGGAAAGGTTGATGTGGTGTTAAAAGGGGAGGAGGGAGATCAGGTGCTTCGTGACTGGAAGACAGGGGCCCTCGGATCACCCTTCGATCAACTGCTCTTCTATGCCCTGCTGTGGGCGCTCCGGGAAGATCGGTTGCCCGGTATGGTCGAAGCCGTTTCGCTACAGACCGGCGAGCGAGTGAGCCGGACGCCCACCCTTACGGACCTGGCGGCGGTCGCCCGTCTGGTTGCCGATCTGGTCACAGCTATTCGTTCGGTGTGGTCCTCGGGGCCGGCATCGGATGGTCGCGGGCTGGATCGTCGGGGGGGACCCTGGTGTCGCTATTGCCCGCTGCTTCCCGACTGTTCGGAAGGCCAGTCAGTGATGTCATTGTCCCACTGACCCACGTCATCCGGGTGGGACAGATTCGGGTTCTTGGCCCGGCACCCCTGGATTGGCACCGGTTGGTTAGCGTCGATCCGGTGTCGGACAGATCGTTTTGACCCGCCGCCTGGTCCGCATCCGGCGTGAGATGACCCAGCTGTTGGCTGCGCTCGAAGAAGTGGGCCCGTTCGACAACCTCGTCTGCGAGTCCGCCCGCCGGCGGGCGGTTGACAAGATTCGCCTATACATGTTGCCCCGCCTTGCCGACCCGGGGTTGCCACTGATTGTTGCTCTTATCGGCTCGACCGGCGTCGGCAAGTCGACGATCCTCAATTCGCTGGCTGGCCGTGTGGTGAGTTCCCCGGGCCCGCTCCGCCCGACCACCGATAAGGTCCACGTCTGGGCAGGAGACCGGCGTCCGGCGCTCGACAGTCTCGGCGATGTGATCGTGGGTGATCATCCCTTGCTCGATTCCATCGCTCTTGTTGATACACCCGACCTCGATTCCGACCTCGTCGATCACCGTCGTCTCGCGCTCGAGGCTGCGGAGGCGGCTGACGCCATAATCTTCGTGACTTCCGCGTCTCGTTACGGCGACGCCATGGCCTGGGAAACCATTAGGGAGTTTCCGGGAAGGGTCCCGATGGTTGTCGTCATCAACCGGGTTCCGTCAAGAGCCTCGGGAGCGCGTAGCGGCCTCATTTCCCGCCTGCGGCAACACGGGTTCGGCACGGTGACGGTGCTCTCGCTGAGCGAGCAACGAATCGACCCAGCCGGCGAGAGGCTCAGTCCTCAATCGGTGCAGAAGATCGGCGCTCAACTGCGCGCCTGGGCATCCGAGGCACTCCGCCTCCGCCTGGAGGTTTTGGAACATGCCACCGATCAGCTGGTCAGCGATCTCGACCTGAGCCTCGGCGAGGCGGGGAGACGCCGCGCCGAGGCCATCCAGCTTCGAATAGCCGTCGAGTCCCGCTACCGGCGGGCGGCAGAAGAACTGGCGGCCATGCGCCCTCCGACCGCCCGGTTGTGGTCATGGTGGAAAAAGGGAAGGTCCAACGAGGCACTGGTGTCTCGAATGGTGGCGATAGTCGACCGGGCGGCGGCGGAGGCGGCCGCCCTCATCACGGCGGCGGGCCGGCCGGTCGAGTCATCGCTGATGCGAGCCGACCCTGAAACGGTCAACGCCTTCCACTCCGAACGCCACGACGAAGTGATCAGCCGCCTGGTCATGATCGATTCAGAACGGCTCACCGGCGCCGTGAACCTCGACTCAGGAGAAGGTCTGGCCACCATCGAGCGTGGGCGCGACCTCCTCATCGATCTACGGTGGGACGATGCCTGATGCCCACCGAACGGCTTCGGATGTTCTGGGATGGCTCGATCTCTATGACCGTGTGGTAGCCAGCGCCGAAGCGAGCCTCGTCACCCCCGCAGTGACGGCGGAGGTGAGGGCCATCGGTGAGCGGGTGCGCCGCCGCCGGGCTTTTGATGGGCTAGGAGGATTGGTAGGACTGGCGGGAGGCACCGGCTCGGGAAAGTCCAGCTTGCTCAACGCCCTTGCCGGCGAGGAGGTTTCGCCGGCGGGTGCTCAGCGACCCACCACCAGCCGGGCGGTGGCCTGGGTCCCTGAGTCCCTTATCGGCCCGCTGGAGAATTGGTGGGCACGTCTGCCCATTGAAACGGTGCTCGGACCTTCCGGCACGTCTCGGCTGGTTGTAATCGATCTGCCCGACCTCGATTCGGTTGAAGGCGGCCATCGGGAGGCGATGATCGAGTTGGTCTCGGACCTCGATCTGGTGGTGTGGGTCCTCGACCCTGAGAAGTATCGCGATCGCGTCCTCCACGACCACTTCCTGCGGCCACTCATCCTGCACTCCCCCAGGTTTCTCTTCGCCCTCAACCAGATCGACCGCCTGTCGGACGGAGATCTCTCCTTGGTCAGGACTGACCTGGTTCGTGTGCTAAATGAAGATGGTTACTCCGACCCATGGGTGTTGACGGTGGCCGCCGATCCGGTGGTAGGTCCGCCGATCGGGATTGAAGAACTGTGGGAGTGGATCAAGTCGCTGGCGGCGTTAGAAGGCGGTGTCGAGCGGGCCCGGGCCGAGTTGGCACGTGGCATGCGAATCTTGAAGCCTCATGCGGCGGCGTTGGGGTTCGCCCGACGGTGGGAGGAAACTCGACGACGAATCACCACGATGTGGGGCAGGTCGCCGGCCGGAGCAATCAGGGAATTGCGAGACTTCGTCCAGGAACTCTCCCTCGAAGCCAACGAGATAGACCCCCTGATCGACGTCGAAGAGTTGATAGGGAGCACCGTCGGTCAACCAATCGATCGGCACTTGGACGCCACCGTTGGCCGGTATTTGCGTGATCAACCCCGTCCTCGCGCCACGACCAGAGCGCTACTTACCGAGCTGAGCCTCGCTCTCGACCAATCCAGCCGGCCGCCGGATTGAATAGAACGGCTCCGGACTTGGTTGCAAGTGCAATCATGGTTCTCGAGGAGGTTGTCCGATGCCCGCAGTGAGTGTCACCGACATCTTGGCTGTTCCAGCCTTGTCATCGTCGACCGAAGGACGGGAACGGCTCGTAACCTCTGTGACCACCGCCCCGAGCGGTTTGGAAGGAGAAGGGTTCCCGGTCCGCAGGGCGTTTGCTGGTGTTCCATTGGAACACCTCGACCCTTTTATCCACCTCGATCAGATGGGTGAGGTCGAATACGCCCCGGGGGAGCCGAAAGGGACGCCCTGGCATCCCCACCGGGGGTTCGAGACGGTCACCTACATGATCGACGGCACTTTCCAACATCGGGACTCGAACGGGGGTGGCGGACTCATCACCAATGGTGACACTCAATGGATGACCGCCGGTTCCGGCTTGTTGCACATCGAACGGCCACCTGAGGAACTGGTTGCCTCCGGCGGCCTCTTTCATGGCTTCCAGCTCTGGGTCAACCTTCCTGCCCGCGACAAGTTCCTCAACCCCCGTTACCAAGACCTCCGGGCCGGGGAGGTAGCCCTGGTTCGGTCTCCTGATGGGGGCGCCCTGGTGCGCCTGATCGCCGGCGAGCTCGATCTTCACCGCGGGCCCGGCTCGACTCACACCCCCATCACCATGGTTCACGCCACTGTCAGCCCGGGGGCTGAACTTCGGTTGCCCTGGCGGGTCGAGTTCAATGCTCTTGCCTACATCCTCAATGGGCAAGGGTTCTTTGGCATCGAGAGGCGACCGGCTCATATGGGCCAATTGGTGGTGTTTGGACCCGGCGATCGCTTTACCGTTGCGGCCGATGACGCCCAAGAAAGCCGAAGCCCGACACTCGATCTCCTGTTGCTGGGCGGTCGACCAATCCGGGAGCCGGTGGCCTGGTACGGGCCATTCGTCATGAACACTCGCGACGAGCTGATCAAGGCCTTTGAGGACTATCAGGCAGGCCGGCTGGGCGTAATCCCCGCCGACGCCCACTCCGGGCTGGGCGGTAAATCCGACTAGCCCCATAGTCGGTGCGAAAACTCATTAATTGGGAGCGGGCGACCATCATTGCTCGGGTGGGGGTAGCCCGCTTGTGGTGTATCGGTGGCCGAGCGGGCTCCGCCACAGGTGGTCGCCTCCGGGGAGGGGTTGGTGCGTCCAGCCGGCCCGGTGGCGAAGGTGATGGTGATGGCGGCATAGCGGCGCCAGGTTGCAGAAAGTGGTGGCTCCGCCCTGCGGCCAGGGGGTGCGATGGTCAAGGTCGCAGTGCCGGGCTGGCATCCGACAGCCGGGGAACACACAGGTCCGATGCCGGGCTTCGATCTGACGTCGTTGGGTGGTGGTAGGTCTCCGGCGGGTGGTGCCGTTGCTTACCACCAGCCGGGTGTTGGGATCGGTGAGGGTCCATCGCCATTCCCCGGCGGTTTGCTGTTCTGCGATTTGTCGGGCGATGTCGGCGATCACCGGCCCATAGCCGGCGAGTTCGCCGGGTGCTTCGGACAGTTCGGTGAGGGTCTTGAGGTCGACATGCAGGTCGATCACCCCGCCCCGGCCCGACGTGATCCGGCCGGTTATAAGGTCTAGGAAGATGTCGGCTCGGAGCTGGTCGATGGTCCGGTCCTCCCCATCCCGTTTCAGGTCCCGGGCCAGACGGCTGATCCGGTCCAGAATGGCTTCTACCTGGCCGGGGGGTAGGTCCATGCCGAGCAGGTGGCAGGTCCCCTCCACCGAAGCCTCCATGACCACCCGCCGGTCGGCCAGCGCCTGCTCATAACGGCGGGCTGCATCCTCGGGGTTGACTTGGATAGTGAGCCGGCGAATAAGGGCGTACAGCTGACCGGAGGTCATCCGTTCCGCCTTGCCGATCACCTGGCCGACGACCTGCCTGGCCGTTTCCAGGGGGAGGTGTGAGATGTTGTAGATGATGGTCCTTGCCCGGCGCAGGTCGATTCTCCCTGCCGCCAATGCGTCCGCTACCGGGGGATGGTTTACCAAATCCAGGGCGAAGCCGAGTTCGACATCGGCCGCCCGCCGGGTGAGATGCAATGCCGACCCGATCTCTGCCGCCGCCGCCTCGAATGCCAACTCGGGATCCCCGTCCAAACCTTCGGTCAGCTCGGCGATGGCGGCCATCGACTGGTACAGGCCCGCCTGGAAGAACGAAACCATCCGCTGTTGGGCTTTCAACACCGACACCCGGTCAACACCCGACAACCCGCCCAACTTCTGCGTTTCTCCCTGGCCGCTGGCCGCGATGGTGCTCATGCTCCGGTTCCCCTTTCCGCTTGGAACATCTGTTCGATCCAGTATGAATGGAGCCACCGACAAAAACGCGACCGTTCCTCGGGTCGATGCTGGTTTCTTTTTTTTGCTGATCGACTGGGCATCCGATGATGCCAAAAACCGGATCTATACCCGGCCTCGTCGCCTCACTTTGCCTCAGTCGTTTTACGCACAGGGCCCGGGCCGGGCTCCACCACGACCGGCTTGCCCATGTACTGAATACAGACACACTTGGGCACGGAACAGGCGAGGCTGCGATGCTCGACTCGGGGGTGCCCACACCCGATGCACCGTTGGCGGTTACCGTCGTGAGTCCGGTCGGGAGCCTTCATGCCGCACCTCCTTCGTCGACCATGCCCCTCGAAGGGCCGTTGCCACCATCGGCGATCCCTTCGGACTCCGCTACTCCTCCGTGCCTGCCGAACGGCGACACCTGGGAGGGAATACGGGTGATCGTCGGGTAGTCGACCAGGTGGTAGCCGGACATCTGCGCTCCTTCTTAGCTCGATCCGTCGGAAACTCAGCCCTCTCACGGTTCTTGCGCGGAATTCGCCTGCCGACCGAAATCGGCGTGGGACCGAAAGAGCCAGCGGAGACTTCGCCCGACGAGAGCGAAGAAAGCGCTGCACGCGTTGGCGTGCGCTGTGTCGGCAGTCTATTGCCGCGCCTGAAATCACCAAGCTGAAGTCGGACCTCATGATCGCTGCCTGTCAGTTGCGGCCGTTGGGCGGCCCTTCCGGCACGATCAAACCCAGGGCCTCGGGCCGCAACGTCATCGAGGCGGTGCTCCACTCTCCCGTTATCTCGCCGTCGGCTTGCCCAAGTGAGGGCGGTTCGGCCTCTATCGTCAGATCGTCCACCTTGTCCCACAGTTGCATCCCCGGTAACGCGCCGAGGTCGCCCCGGCTAAGGGCGCGGCCGATGATCCAAGGAACCCGACGGGCGGGGAGGCTTTCGACGACCAGCACGCTCAATGGCTCGGGCGGGTTGCTGCCGAGACTCAAGGGGAGCCGCCCGAAGTAGGTGTAAACCGGCTGGAACTGGATGAGCACAGCCACCGCTTCGGCCTCCCGGTTGGGAGTGCTGACTCGGATGGTGGGTTGTTTGGTCCGATAGCGCCTCACCACCGTTCCCACCGCGGCGCGGGCATAGTGCAGGCCACCAAACCAGTACTTGCGATAGGGCTCGCCTTCGGCGGCGCGCACGACTTCGGCATCAAAGCCGAATCCGGCCGCAAACAATGCCATCCGGCGGACCGGACCATCCGCCTGGGCGCCACGAATCTCGAGCACATCGACCCGGCGTCGGTTGTGGGCACCTGCGAGCAAGCGGGCGGCGGCGTTGGGTTTGGCCGGGAGGTGGTGCAAACGTGAGTAGACGTTGGTAGTCCCGGTCGGTATCACACCCAAGGTGGTCTCAGTGCCGGCCAGGGCATGGGCAACGTGGTGGACCACACCATCGCCCCCCATCGCAGCCACAACGTCGTATCCGTCGGCCACCGCCTGCGCGCTCAGGTGGCGGGCGTGATCGGCCGACTGCGGCCAGGCGAGTTCGACCGCGTATCGCCGCTTGAGGATTCGGGTCACCGATCGATGGCCTCCACCGGTGAATTGCGACGAAGCCGGATTGGCCAGCAGCATTAGCCGTTGCATTCGATATCGAGGCTACCGGGCTAGCCTGAGGCTCCGTTGCTGGAGTCCAACACTCCTCTGTTCTCACTCCTCAACGGCGAGGGGGCGGGGGCTCTTCTTGCGTCGGCGGCCGGAGACGTGGCCGGCGGCAGCAGCAGCATCGGCTATTCGGCAAGCACCCAGCAGGCGGCGGTGCTCGCCTATCACCTCTTGCGCAACGACGGGGTGGATCGCATAACCCTTGCTCGCGAGTGGGGCGAGTTGGCCGCCGACGGCACCAACCCATCGGTGTACCGGGCTGCCTCAGCCGACTTCTCGGCTTGGGCGGCCGGCGTGTTGGAGGGGGCCCCGGTGACCTCGACCGCTCCGGCGATCGAACCTGCCGCTCGCATTGCTCCGCTCGGGGTTTGGTTCCGCCGGGACCCCGACCGGTTGCTCGAGTCGGCGATCAGGGTGAGCCGCATCACCCACCTCGACGCGCCAACCGCGGTGGCGACCGCCGCCACGGCCGGGGCAGTGGCGGCGCTCTCCTTTGCCCAAACCGGACGGGATCTGCTGGCCGGTGTCGCAGAGGTGGCCGAGCGAGCGGTGGGCCTCGTCCAGGAAGAGGCAATGATGTTCAACCGGGTCGATCAGGCCACCGATCTACCGAAAAGAATCCGGGAAGCGGAAGCCTGGCTCGGACTGAACGGCCCCGATGTGCTTGAACAGGCGGGGGTTTCCGGAGCACCCGACGCCCCGGAGTGGGCGGTGGTGGCCGTCGCACTGGCTGCAGTCCTTCCTGCTGAGCCCTACCGGCGGATTGAAGAGGCAGCCCGGCTGGGTGGCAGCACTCTCGGATCTTTGGTCGGCGCCCTGGTTGGTGCCCGGGTCGGGCTGAGGGTCTGGCCATGGGTCATTCCCAACAACACCTGGTTTGCGGAGATCGGACGGAGACTGGTCAGCGGTAACCGCGAAACTCGGGACCTGCCGGTGCCGTACCAGGTTGAGGCCGTCCTCACCTTCGGAATTGAACGCGATCCGCACGAGCGGTTCCTCTTGCCGTAGCAAGACTCACCTGCGGACCACCCACCATCCCGCAAGCACGAAGCCGGCCAGTGCGACCATGGCGATATTGCGGCCGGCGCCGAGACCGTCGACGATCAGAGCCCAGGCGAGTGGACCGATCACGGTGGCAAACCGCCCGACGGTTGCATATAGACCGTAGAACTCCCCGAGGCGAGCTGGGGGGCTCAACTCGAGCATCAACACTCGATCGGATGCCCATGTAGTCCCGAGGGCGAGCCCGCCTCCAACTCCGATCGGCCAAACCGTGCCGACGGTTCCCGTCGCGGCCACCGCTACCGCACCTCCGATCGCTCCCACCCATAACAAGAGGGCGAGTCGAAGGGTCGAGCGCGCCCCGAGGCGCCCGACCGCCCGGCCACCCAACAACCCCCCGGCGATGGCCGAAGCGATGGCCAGGGCGAGGAGCCCGTTCACCTGGCCAGGGTCGAGGCCCAGTTCGGTTAGGGCGAATATGGCGAGGAAGCCCCCGATGAGGGTGTTGATGGCGTCCGTGTACAAGAACCGGCCCAAGAGGAACCGGACCACCCCCGGGGTTTCGCGGGCGTCTCTCCACGCGGTGATCACTCTGGTCCACGATGGGGATGATCGATCGGCGAGATCGGTGGTGGCTTCGGACTCTTTGACCCACAGAAAAATGGGAATGGCGAACAGCGAAAAGCCCAGGGCCAGCAACTGAAAGGTGGTTGGGTATCCGGCACCTAACACGGAGAAGGCGAGGTAGCCAAGGCCCAGCCCGATGAACGAGCCCACGTAACCGACTCCCACCCCGATGCCCGAGATGCGACCCCGATCCTCGGGGCGGCTTACTGCAGGCAGCAAGGCGTCATAAAGCGCCGAACCGAGATTGAGGCCGACCAGGCCAATGCCGAGGATGATCAGGGTGGCCAGGGGGGAGAAGGAAGCGAGGGCCGCGGTGGCGCCTACCGCCAAAAGGGTCGTGAAGAACAGCGAGGGCAGGCGCCGGCCCGTTCGATCCGTCGCCGCGCCGAGCCAAGGAGCCAACACGATCACGACCGCCGCCGCCGCCGCCTCGGTGATGGCCAGAGCCGAGTCACGCAACCGGCTCTCATTCAGCCAGGTCGGCACGTAAAGGCCTACCACCCCCAAGGCAAAAATGGTATTGGCCAGGTCGTAAAGGACCCAGCCGGCGACCGATCGTCTCCTGCCGATCTCCCCACCGCTCAGAAGGTCACCGCGACCGAAATCAACTCGTCATGGCCGAGCATCCCGGCCGCCGCCTGCATCGCTCGCTGAGCCTCACCGAGCGGAAACTGATGTGAGACAAGATCGTCGAGGGCCGGATCCGTGGTGATCTTGTTGCTCGCCCACGTATACCCGGCGCTGCTCGCGCCGAAGACCCCTCGGACGGTCAGTTGTTTGGTCACGATCACGTCGGAGAAGAATTGGACCGGCCGGTTGCCCTTGGTCGAGCCGAGGATCACCCTGCCACCGGACCTAACCAAGTCGAGGGCGGTAAACATGGCCTCCGGGTCGTCGGACGTCACGTCGATTACTACGTCGGGCCGGGTACCCAGGTGGTCGGCGACTGCGGCCGGCACGTCTTCGGACGAGGCGTCGACGGTGAGATGAGCGCCGAGCTTCTCGGCCACCTTCAGCCGGTCGGCGTCCACATCGAGACCGCTGATCCCCACCCAGGACGCGCCGCCGGCCACCGCCGCCGCCACGCACGCCAATCCGCGCGGGCCAGGACCCAAGACCATGACTCTTTCACCTCGTTGGAGTTCGGCCGACTCCACCGCCCACGTGTATCCGGAGGCCAGTGGGTGAATGAACGTGGCCATTTCCGCCGAGATGTCGTCCGACACGGGGTGAAGCCGGCAGGAGGGGTCGAGATAGAGGAATTCAGCCAGGCCGCCCCAGAGCCCCGGTGGCTCGGTGGCGGGTAACCGCCCGTAGCTATTGATCGGGAGCCGCCGACGGCACCCGCCAACGTGGTTGCGACACCGACTACAGGAACCGCAACGGAGCTCCGGTTCGACCACGACCCTGGTTCCAACCTCGTAGGGTGTAAATCCGTCGTTGGTGGCGATCCTTCCCACGATCTGGTGCCCGAGCACGATTGGGTAGACGATTTCCGCCCGATCACCCTTCCAGATTTGAACGTCAGCTCCCGAAATTCCTGTCGCCTCGATCGCCAGCCACCCCCCCAGCCCGACAGGCTTGACCGGGACGTGATGGAGATTGAGCCTGCGGGGCTCGACCAGCAACATGGCCTTGGCGGTTCCCGGCGATTCCACTCCCAGCGAGTGTAAACCCGGCCGCCGTGGCCTAACTCACCGCCCGTTCGAGGGCGATGGCGACCCGTTCGAGCCCTATTTCGAGGTCTTCATCGGCTAGGGCGTACGAGAAGCGCGCGAACCCATCGGCGCCAAACGCTTCCCCCGGGACGACGGCCACGTCGGCCTCCTCGAGCAGATAGGAGGCAATCGCCATGCTCGACCCGAACCGGGGAAGGTGCCCCGCCAGCCCGGGGAAGCAGTAGAAGGCGCCCATCGGCTCGACACAGGTCACCCCCGGCATTTTCGAGAGCCAGCCGTGCATTGTCCGTCGTCTCCGGTCGAAGGCCAGACGCATCTCTTCGATTGGCTCGGTCGGGCCGGACAAGGCTGCCAGCGCCGCCCGCTGGGCGATGTTGTTGACGTTGGAGGTTAGATGTGACTGATGGTCGCTGGCACCGGCGATGACATCCTTCGGTCCGGCCAGCCACCCGACTCGCCAGCCCGTCATCGCAAACGTTTTGGCGACGCCGTTGACGACCAGCCAGCGATCCCCGAGCTCGGCCGCCTTCGCTACCGATGCTGCGACAGTGCCGCCATAGACCAGCCGCTGATAGATCTCATCGGTCAATATCCAGATGCCGCGACTCCCGGCCCACGCTCCGATCGCCGCGGTCTCTTCCGGGTTGTAGACGGCACCGGTTGGATTGGAGGGGGAGACAAAGATCAGAAGCTTGGTCCGATCGGTGGTCCTCGCCTCGAGTTGGGAAATCGAGACCTTGAATTCGTCCGACTCCTCGGTGGGGACCTTCACCGGAACACCACCGGCCAGCCGGGCAGCCTCCGGGTAGGTCACCCAATACGGAGCGGGCACCAGGACTTCGTCCCCCGGGTCGAGCAACCCGGCGAGACCCAGGTAGACCGCCTGTTTGGCACCGTTGGTTATCAGCACCTGGGGGGCTTCGAGCGAAATACCCGAGTGGGCTGTGGTATATGCCGCCACCACCTGGCGAAGTTCGGGCAGGCCGGCGTTAGGTGTGTAGTGGTGGTTGCGGGAGTCCCGGGCGGCGGCGACTGCTGCCTCGACGATGTGGGGCGGGGTTGGGAAGTCAGGCTCGCCCGCCCCGAAGCTGATGGTGGGCCGTCCCTCGGCCTTCAATTGTCGGGCACGTTCGGTAATCGCCATCGTGGCCGAGCCGGCGATGCCCCCAACGCGCTGGGAGATTCGTGCCACAGCAGCAACCCAACCTAACGGCTGAGCGACTTAGCCTCCACCGGTGTCGCCCATGTGGTCCTTGGCCCCCTCGGCCGTCATGCCCGTAGCATCCTCGGCGGCGCCGGTCATCGCCTCTTTGGCTTTTCCGGCCGCTTCGGTCACTTCGTCTTTGGCTTCACCGGCCGCATCGGTCAATGCCTCCTTGGCCTCGGCCACCATCTCGCCGGGGGTTGCACCGCTTGCCCTCATCTCGTCAACCTTCTCTTTTCCCTTTTCCCAGGCCCCCTCGGCCTTCTCTTTGGCCTTCTCCATCATCGGCCCGGCCTTCTCCATCGCCTCCTCGGCCATCTCCTTGCCCTTGCCGACCAGACCCTTCAAGGTGTCCTTGAGCGACATTCCATCCTCCTTCCAGGAAAGCTCGCTAATAACGATAGGTGGAAACGATCCGCCCGTGCCGGTCCAGGAGAAAAGCAGTATCGCCGGAGTTGTTCCAGACGGCCTCGCCGATCGACCAGACGAACGTTGCCGAAGGGGTGTCCCCCTGGCCACTGGCGACGCTGACCATCCCAGCCGGTGGCACCAGTCGGGATGGAAACGTAAAACGATGGACGGAGGACTCGTCACGAAGAACGAACCCGGCCAGGTCAATTTCGGTCGAGCCGGTGTTCTCGATCACCACCGTCTCAGTCTGGTCAGGCCCAGGGGGGTCGTAGTCGATGCCGGTGATGGACAGGCTTGCCCTCGGGCCCTGAGCTCCACAGATGGCATCGCCCCAGAGTCCCACTCCGGTCCGGCGGGCTTCCGCTTCGGCGGCGAGAAGCAGGTCTCGGTCATCCGCACGGCTCAACACCAGGGCGCTCCCGGAAGACACCGCCGCGAGGTTCACGATCTCTGAGCCAACCACCACCGTCGCCAAGGCCCGCCCGAACTGGTCGATGCCCGCCAATGCCAGTCCCACCTCTCTGTCTCCGATGGCCTCCTCCAGCCACTCGGCCGCCTCGGGTCCGTAACACTCGTCGCTCTCGGGTGCGTTGATACCGAGGAGTCGAACCTCGAGATTGCCGTCGACGCCGGTGCTCCTGAAGCTGTCCCCGTCTGTCACGGAGATCACCCGGACGGTCTCGTCGATCTCGGGCAACTCGATCACCGAACTTCCGGTCGTGGAGTCTGATCCGAGAGGCTGGCAGGCGAACAAACCTGCGGCGATGAAAATCAAGGCGGTTCTCGGGTGGGCCAGGCTCACCCGATCAGGGTAGGTTTCCGAAATGAGGGCGCAGTGGTCCCAGCAATGAACGCCGATCTGTCCTCGGTGGCGAGTTTCCGGGCGGCTCGCGACTTTCTCCTCGACCACCGTGAGCAGTACGCCACGGCTCGAGGTCGGTTTCAGTGGCCGCAGCTCGATCGATTCAACTGGGCCCTCGACTGGTTCGATCTGATCGCTTCCGAGAACCAGGCCACTGCCCTCCGGATCGTCGAAGAGGATGGAAGGGAGGGGAGATGGTCGTTTGACGAGATGCGTGTCAGCTCCAACCAGGTGGCTAACTGGTTGGCGGGGAGAGGGGTCGAGCGAGGTGACCGCATCATCGTGATGTTGGGCAACCAGGTGGAGCTTTGGGAGACGCTGCTTGCCGCCGTGAAGCTGGGGGCCGTGATAATCCCAGCCACCACGCTGCTCGGCACCGCCGACCTGGCCGATCGCATCGAGCGGGGCCATGCGACCCACGTCGTGGTTGCGTCGAGCGCGGCAGAGAAGTTCGCCGGATTGAGCGGATTCACCCGATGTGCGGTGGGCTCGCCCATTGCGGACTGGGACGACTTCTCCGACTCCATGAAGTCCCCGACCACCTTCAGTCCGCGGGGGGTTACACACGCGAGCGACCCGCTGTTGCTTTATTTCACGTCGGGAACGACCGCCTTGCCCAAGCTGGTGGAACACACCCACGAGTCATACCCGGTAGGCCATCTCTCGACGATGTACTGGATTGGCCTCCGACCAGGTGATGTTCACCTCAACATCTCCTCGCCGGGATGGGCCAAACATGCCTGGAGCAACCTCTTTGCCCCGTGGACGGCCGAAGCGACGGTTCTGGTCTTCAACTATTCGCGATTCTCGGCGGACAACATCCTCGACAACCTGGTCCGCTGCCGGGTCGACACGTTCTGCGCCCCTCCCACCGTTTGGCGGATGCTCATTCAGGCGGACCTGTCGCGCTGGCCGGTAAAGGTGCGAGAAGTGGTGGGCGCCGGCGAGCCGCTCAACCCGGAGATCATCGAGCAGATTGAGAAGGCCTGGGGGGTGACCATCCGCGATGGGTACGGGCAGACCGAAACCACGGCTCAGATCGGCAACAGTCCGGGTCAGATGCTCAAGCCCGGCTCAATGGGAAGGCCATTGCCCGGATATGAGGTGGCGCTGGTGGATCCCGTGACCGGTGTTTCCGGAGCCGAAGGGGAAATCTGTCTTGATCTCAGTCATCGCCCGCTCGGTCTCATGGTCGGCTATATGGGCGATGAAGCCCTGACCGCCGAGGCGATGCGTGACGGGTACTACCACACCGGTGACGTAGCGTCCCGCGACGCCGACGGGTACATCACCTATGTCGGCCGATCCGATGATGTCTTCAAGGCCTCCGATTATCGGATCTCGCCTTTCGAGTTGGAGAGCGTCCTCTTGGAGCACGAGGCTGTGGCCGAGGCGGCGGTCGTCCCTTCCCCCGACCCGATCCGGTTGGCCGTTCCCAAGGCCTATGTTGTACTAGCCGCGGGGTTCGAGGCGACGGCTGAGACCGCCCGGTCGATCTTTGGCCACTCCAAAGAGAACCTGGCCCCGTTCAAGAGGGTTCGCCGGCTCGAATTCGCCGAGCTACCCAAGACCATCTCCGGCAAGATTCGTCGGGTCGAACTTCGGCACCGGGAGGCGGGACTGGCGGCCAGACCCCCCGGTGAGTTCCGGGAGGACGACTTCGGCGAAACATGACTGCCCCCTCCCCCCCGGACGCAAACCCAGGGTTCCAGCCCATGAACTCATTGGCTGGAGCCCCAAGTTGGCGCGAAGTTCAACCGGCCGCCCGCCGGGCGGCGACATGAATCAGATCCCACACCCCGGAAAAAGGCGGGGCGTAGGCGAGGTCTAACCAGGCCAACTCCGCCGCAGTCATCTCCAACCAGATGGCGGTCGCGATCACATCGATCTTCTTCCCCGCTCCCGGCCCACCGATGATCTGGCCGCCAAGCAGGCGTCCGCTGAGGCGATCGGCCGTAATCATGATGTCGACCCGTCGAGCCGACGGCCAATATGCGGCGGTATTGGTTCCCTTGGCCAGCCCGATCATGGGGTCGAACCCGGCCGATCTCGCCTCGGCCACCTTTAGGCCGGTACGAGCGATCTCGATCTCGCCGATCTTGGTGATCGCGGTACCCAGTACGCCAGGAAACGTGGCGTCGCCGCCCCCGATGTTGGTGCCGGCGATCCTCCCGGTCTTGTTGGCCACGGTGCCGAGCGCGACGTTGACCGGTGAGCCGCTCACCCGTTGGATGGTTTCGGCGCAGTCGCCGGCCGACCACACACCATCGATACCGGTTCGCTGATGATCGTCGACGGCGATGGCACCGGTTGCTCCGAGCGGGATTCCGGCTTGTTGGGCGACTTCCACTTCGGGGCCGACCCCCAAACCGATGACCACCAGGTCGGCGGGGAACTCCTGCCCTTCGCAGCCGATGCCGGTGGCCCGCTCGGCCCCCTGGATGCACTCGATCCGGAGCCCAGTGTGTAGTTCCACTCCGTACGCCACGACAGCCCGATTGGCCAGCTCTCCAATCGATTCGTCGAGGGTGCGTTCGAGCACATGGCTGCCGGAGGTGACCATTACGACCTCCTTGCCCAGATCGACCAGCACCTCGGCCACCTCGATTCCGATGTAGCCCCCGCCGAGAATCGCGACCCGGTCGACCGACTCATCGAGCA
This sequence comes from Actinomycetota bacterium, assembly GCA_052390035.1. Taxonomy (GTDB): domain Bacteria; phylum Actinomycetota; class Acidimicrobiia; order Spongiisociales; family ZC4RG35; genus JBQTHI01. The sequence continues at coordinate 23,760 of JBQTHI010000107.1, forward strand.
TCCGCTTCATGGCGTCGGCGTCTTCCAGGGTTCGCAATCCGACGACGCCGGGGAGGTCGATGCCGGAGATGTCGGAGGGTCGAAGCGGCCGCGATCCGGTGGAAACCATCAGATGGTCGAAGGCGACCCGCCGCGATCCACCGGTTGCGGGAGTCGTCACCAACACCTCGCGCCGATCGGTGTCGATCTCCTTGACCTCGTGACCGGTGTGGACCTCGATTCCCCGGGCGGCGAACTGGTCGGGGGTTCGGGCTACCAGGTCGTCGAGGGAGTCGACCATGCCTCCAACGAAATACGGCTCACCACATGCCGAATAGCTGACGTAGTTGCTTCGTTCGAAGGCAACGATTTCGAGTTCGGGATTGAGACGCCGAGCTTGGCTGGCAGCCGACATCCCGGCGGCGTCGCCGCCGACCACCACCAGGCGCTCTCTCACCGTCGGCCAGCGGCGTTCAATCGACCGTCGCCTCGGCGCCCCGGAAGTGCCAGTGGACCTTGGCCCGGCGGGCTTCGTCGATGTCTACCCGACTCAAGAGCACGAACCCGACCGCGAAGAAGATGATCAAAGAGAGAATGGCGTTGCGGCTCGAGCCGGTGATGTCGTTGACCAGGGCGAAGAGCAACGGTCCCCAGATGGAAGCGAATTTGGAGAACACGGAGTAGAAGCCGTAGAACTCGGCGGAAGCCTCCTCGGGGATCATCGAGCCGTAGAGGCTTCGGGACAGTGCCTGCGTTCCGCCCAACACGAGGCCGACCGCTACGGCCAGTCCGACGAATGGAAGGAACTGACCTTCCGGCAAGAAATAACCGAGCACCGACACCCCGGTCCATAACACGAGGGAGGCGAGGATGGCCCGTTTCGGACCGATGCGAGCGGCGAGCCAGCCGAAGGAGAGAGCGCCCACAAACGCGACCATCTGCACGATCAAGAATGCGATGGCGATTTGACCCGTCTCCAACCCGAGGGTCTCGGTGGCATACGCGGCCGAGATCGAGATGACGGTCTGGACACCGTCGTTGTAGAGGAGGAACGCAACGAGGAACATGAGAAGTTGGGGGAAAAGCCGGAGGCGGCGGGTAGTGGCAGCAGTACGGGCGAAGCCGATCCTGATGAAGGCCATGGCCCGCGACCCGGTGGCGTATTCGGCCGGTAATGGCTGCGCCGTTCCCGGCTCGGCCAGCCGAGAGAAGGCGAATCTGGCGAAGGCCAGCCACCAGATACCGGCAAATACGATCCCGATGCGGGCGGCGGTGGAGGCGAAGTCGTCCGGGCTGAAGTTGATGAGGAGGAGGGCGAGGAGAAACTGGATGCCACCGCCCAGATAGCCGAAGGCGAAGCCCTTCGATGAAATCCGGTCGATGGTGTCCGGCGTGGACAGGTGAGGGAGCAAGCTGTCGTAAAACACGGCGGCAATCGCCCAGCAACTCTCCACCACCAGGAAGAGGATGATGGTGAACCAGACATCACCCGGTCCGGCCAGGGCAAACATAGTGGAGAGGGCAGCGCCGAGATAGGCGAAGACTTTTAGGAAGCGGATCTTCGACGCCGAGAAGTCGCCGATTGCTCCCAGGACGGGTGAGAAAAGGAAGGCGAGGATCGCCGCAAAACTCACCGTGTAACCGAAGAGCGATTCCCCGTCGAAGGTGCGGCCCAGGATGCTGAACCCCTCATCCGGCATGATCTCACCGGTAAACAGGGCCGGCATCAAGACCGCCAACGTGGTCGTGGTGTACGCCGAGTTGGCCCAGTCGTACATCGCCCATCCGAAGATGGAACGCTTGTCGTTTCGCACCGGCGGCACTGTAGGAGGCCGGCCGCCATGGCAATGGCCAGTCCGTGAAGGAAAACCGACCGTTCTGGTGCGTTCCCCTTCACAGTCCGGCTCTGGCGGGCGTCTCGGCCCGGTTCAGGCCTAGGCTGGCCGTCTTGGCCATCAAGACCTTCGAGGTGACGGTCACCACCGACTCTCGGGGCCGGGTGATGGTGCCGGTCCCCTTCGACCCCGACCTGGCCTGGGGGACGAAGGCAGAGCACCGCGTGGCCGGAACGGTCAACGGGATGGGGGTGCGGGCGATGATCGAGCCGCTCGGCTCCGGCTGGGGGTTCGTCCTCGGCCCGGCCTGGCGCCGGGACTGCGGGATTTCCCCCGACGAACGGGTGGAGGTGGCGCTCTTCCCGGAGGGGCCTCAGCGGGAAGATCTCGCCCCCGACCTCGCCGCCGCCCTGGCAGCCCACCCCCAGGCCGGGGCCTTCTTCGACTCCCTGGCCCAGTTCTACCGGCGGGCCTACCTGCGTTGGATCGACGCCACCAAGCGCCGCCCCGAGGAGCGAGCGCGGCGCATCGCCGAGGTGGTCGGCCTACTCGCGGGTGGGATCAAGGAGCGCCCTTAGGCGATCAACCGTCGAGCAGCTCGGAGCCGGGCTGGTAGGTGGCCCACACGAACCAGAAGGTGTCGAGGTGATGGACCCGGGTGAGGGCCTGCCCCTCCAACTCGCCCGCCACCGCCCGGTCGGAGACGTCGCAGGTGGAGCCGGTCTGGTCGTCGTTGAACCGGTCCGCCGCCGCCCTCCCACTCGAGGCCACCGCTCCGGGCTACCCCGACCACGCGCTGCATGGCGGCCGCCCGCTCCTCGACGGTGCCCCGGAAAAGGAAGGGGAAAGCCTGCGGGTCGTCGTAGCCGGCGTAGGGGTTAGCCCCATAGGGCCGGTTGTGGCCGGTGGCGTCTCGGTCGAGCACCTGGGCGTCGGGGTAGGAGGCGGCGAAGTCCGCCCAGGCCAGCAGCGGGGTGGGGATCGGCTCCAGCCAGTAGCCGGTGAGGACCCCAACCACCGCCAGCCCGTCGAAGTGGGTCCACAGCGATTCGGGGCTCGGTCGTACATCACCAGGGCCGAGGCCAGAGTGCCTATCGGTTCCCGACCTTTAGGCCCCGCGAGCTCTTCGCACCAAAAGTAGGCTTGGACCGTGGCCCGCATCATGGTGGTTGCCAACCAGACCGCCGATAGCCCGGAGCTGGCCTCGGCGCTGGTCCGAACTACCGCCGAACGACCCGGATCGGGTTTTGTGCTGGT
>JBQTHI010000108.1:0-8617 GCA_052390035.1 Actinomycetota bacterium
CATTCCGTCCCGGAAGTGAAACCCTCCGAAACCACCGATCAGTGCGTGCCAAACCCCGCCGGCAGTGGCGAGATGGATGCCATCGGCCGTGTTCCCGGCTCGATCAGTCAGATCGAGATAGGCGGCCCGGGAGAAATATTCGACGGCTAGATCGTCGTAACCGAGACGGGCAGCGACCGCCGCCTGGACCGCCGGAGAGAGCGAGGAGTCCCCGGTGGTGATCGGGTCGTAATAGTTGAAGTTGGCTTTGGCCAGAACCGGATCGAACTCATCCGGCAGTAGGAACATCGCCATGACCACGTCGGCCTGTTTGAGGACCTGGTGGCGGTAGATGACGAGGGGATGAAAGTGAAGCACGAGGGGATAGCGATCGCCCGCCGTCGACCAGTCCCAAGGTTGACGGTCGAGAAACCGGGCGTCCTGAGGTGTGACGCCCCAGGTAGGGTCGTAGGGGATGTGCATCGTGGCGGCGGCGCGATCCCATTCCTCGATTTCTCCTGCGGCCAGGTTGAGACTGGCGGCCAACGTCGCGAAGGCCTGCGGTTGCTCCGCCCTCATCCGCTTGGTCCAGCCAACCGCCCGTCCAAGGTTGAAACGGGCCATCAGGTTGGTGTAGGCGTTGTCATCGACCAGCACTGATTACTCGTCCGGGCCGGTCACCATGTGAATGTGGAAGCCGCCGTCGTGGTAAAAGCCGAGGTCAACCCATAGTCGAGCGGTTTCGATGGCCAACTCCACCCCGCAGTCCCACAACATTTGATCATCGCCGGTGGCGGACAGGTAGGAGTCCAGCCCGTAGATCACCGCGGCGTTGACGTGGTACTGGGCAGTACCCGCCTCGTAATACGCCGAAGCCTCTTCGCCGTTGATCGTCCGCCATGGAAATAGTGCCCCCTTTTGGTTCATGACCCGGGCCCGCCGGCGTGCTGCCGGCAGAAGCGAATGTCGAAATCGGATCAGCTCGGCGGCAGCGGCGGGGTTGTTGTGAGCGAGAAATGGCACGACGAACACATCGGTATCCCAGAAGTAGTGGCCCTCGTATGCCTGCCCGGTGAGTCCCTTCGCCGGTATTCCCCTCCCTTTGTTCAGGGCAGTTGACTGATGCAATTGGAACGACGTCCAGTTCACTGCCTGCCGGAGCGAAGGCTCTGCGCCCAAATCGATTTCCGCCACCGACCAGAAGCTGTCCAGCGCCCGCCTCTGCTCGACTGCGAGGCCAGCAAAGCCGGGGGCCTCCGCCAGTGCATGTTCGGCGGCGCCGGCATCATCGCCCAACAGGTAGGCGACCCTTTTCTCCGCGGGCAAGCCGTTGGTGGTGAATGTGAACTCGTCGGCCGGAGGGAGCTCCACCTTGTAACCATTTGCCCCCTCGACCGGCCCATGGTCGATTGCCAGAGCCAGCGTCATCCCGCTGCCTACGGCCCGAATGATCATCGAAGCGGCCGGGGCAGCCACTCGACGGGGGCTCGGCTCGAGTACTCGGCGGCCAAACGATTTCGCCCGTCGCGGGTCAAAGCCCTCCTGGCCTGGGTCCAGGTAGTCGAGGTCCTGACGATTGCGACACGCCGAGATCCAGTCCGGGTCCATGGTCAGGGCGTCCGGGCAGCTCATACGAATCGCCATCAACGGAGGTCGGGCCAGTGAGACCATCCTCTCCCAGATCACCGTCAGTTCGGGCCAATGCGCAGTAGTGGTGAGGATTCCCGTCCGGAGGTCCAACCGTCTCGTCACCTCAGCCTCATCGAGCAGGAGCGGGCCATCGCTGCCCTGGATGGCGAGCCCAGTGGCATCAGGGACATAGACGATGGTTTGGCCGACAGTGGCGTATCCGAAGGCGCGTTCCGGGTATTCGATGGTCCAGGTCTCATGGAAACCATTGACCAGGGTCCCCGGTTGGTGGAACGGTGGGCCTTGCTCATAGCTTCCGCGCACGCCGATATACCCGTTGCTGAGCGAGAAGACGGACTCCATCACCCCAACCCGGGCGGGGTCGATACCGTTCATCTCCAGCGCCCAGGGATCATCCCCAAAGTTCGGCATGGGCGGTGCCGGTCCCGAGCGTCTCATCCCGGGACTAACTCCTCCAAATCGGCCACCACCAGGTCGGCGCCAGCGCCCTGAAGTTCGCTGGGGTCGCCGTGGCGAATGACTCCCACGCCCCGGCCGAACCCACCCGCCCGCCCGGCCTTGACTCCGCTGATGGCGTCTTCGACCACCACCGTGTCTTGGGGCCGGACCCCGAGGAGGTCGGCGGCGGTGAGGAAAGGGTCGGGGTACGGCTTGCCTCGCAGACCCAATTCGGCAGCGAGCGTGCCGTCGACTCTGACTGGAAACAACTCATCCAACCCGGCGGCGTGAAGGACGACCGAAGCATTGGCCGAAGAGGTGACCACCGCCATCACCTTGCCTCGAGCGGCGAGCGCCTCCACTAACCGGCGTGACCCTGGGTAGACCTCGACGCCCCGCTCGGAAAACATGCGACCCACCAGTTGGTTTTTCGTGTTCCCGATCGCACATACAGAATCGTCGCCCGGCGGGTCGGTGGGAACCCCCCATGGCAGCTCGATGTGACGGGAGCGAAGGAAGGTGTCGACTCCTTCGAAGCGGGGACGGCCGTCCACGTAGGCCAAGTAGTCGAAACTGGCGTCGAACGGGACGAATTGCTCCCCCCCATCCCCTTCTCTTCTCTGCAGAAAGTCGTCGAAGGTGGCTTTCCAGGCGGCGGCGTGGATGCTGGCGGTGTCGGTGAGGACCCCGTCGAGGTCAAAGAGAACCGCCTGGAAGTTTTCCCAGTGAACAAGTAGCGCCATCAACCCATTTAACCGGTGCTTATCCCCACCTGGGTACCGTTTCGCCGATGCGCGTCCTGGTGGTGGAAGACGAGCAGGACCTGGCTGACGCAGTCGCCCGGGGCTTGCGCCGGCAGGGATATGCCGTCGACGTGGCCGGGGGAGCGTCCCTCGCCGAGGAGAAGCTTCGTTCCAGCGGCTATGACCTGGCGGTGCTCGACTGGAACCTACCCGACGGCTCGGGGGTGGAGCTGTGCAGGCGAATGGTGGATGGCGACCTGCCCAGTCTCGAAGGAAGGCGTCCCCGGGTTCTCATTCTCACGGCACGCGACGACATCGAAGACCGAGTGGCGGGGCTGGATGCAGGTGCCGACGATTATCTGGTCAAACCGTTCGCGTTCTCCGAGCTCGCTGCTCGTGCCCGGGCGTTGCTTCGTCGAGACGAGGCGCCGTCACCTATCTTGCGAGTCGGTGACTTGACTCTGGATCCCGCCCGTTTCGTCGCCACTCGCCATGGGGTCGAGTTGGCCCTAACCGCCAAAGAGTTTGCCCTCCTCGAATTCATGATGAGCCGTCACGATGAGGTCCTATCCCAGGAGACCCTTCTCGAGCACGTGTGGGACGAGATGGCCGACCCATTCACCAACACGGTCCGGGTGACCTTGTCGAACCTTCGGAAGAAGCTCGGCGAACCACAGCCGATCGTCACCGTTCCCGGGCGGGGCTACACGATCCGGCGGGGGACGGCTGATGAGTGATCGCCTGCGCTTCTTCCGATCAATCCGGTTTCGCCTCTCGGCGATGTACTCGGCTGTGGTTTTCGGTCTAGGCGGCGCCATCCTCGGCTTGCTGTATGTGGCGATTCGCTGGCAGCTCACCCGTCAGACCGAAACCCGACTGGTCATCCGCGGACGACAGCTGGAGTTGGGACAGTTCCACCTGATCATCGATCCGCGGCTGGAAGAGGCGCAGGTGCGGACCTTGGAGAGCCTGTTCAACCAGTTCGTGCTCGACCAACTTGCCCGGTACACGCTGGTGGCTTTAGGGCTGTTGTTCCTGATCAGCATCGTGGTTGGGTGGATCATCGCCGGGCGGGCTCTGGCCCCCGTCAATCGCATCACCCAGGTGGCCCGCGAAATTGAAGCGTCGGACCTGTCCCGGCGGATCGATCTGAGGGGCCCGGACGATGAGCTGAGCAGGCTCGGCGCTACTTTCGACGGCATGCTCGACCGCCTCGAGACCGCATTTCGTGCCCAGCGGACCTTCCTTGCCGACACCTCGCACGATCTGAGGACGCCGCTTTCGGTGATTCGGTCCAACGTCGACGTGACCCTCGACGACCCCGACTCATCGGTCGAGGAATGGCGGGCCACCGGGGAGATTGTCGTCCGCAACGCCGACCGGATGGGCTCGATGATCGATGGCCTGCTGGCCGCCGCTCGTTTCCAGAACGGTCAGGCATCGATGGTCGCAGTAGATCTACTCGGGCTGATATCGACGGTGGCCGCCGACCACGAGGCGGCCGCCGGTCATGCCGGCGTGCGCATCGAAATGGTGTCCAACCCGGTGACGGTGCACGGAGATCCGTTGTCGCTGCACCGGGCTGTGGCCAATCTGGTCGACAATGCCCTTCGCGCGGCTCCCCCCGAGTCGACCCTCCGTATCGGGAGCGGTCAACTCGACGGTTGGGCATACCTGGCTGTGAACGACCAGGGGCCGGGTTTTGACCCCGCCACCTTTACTTCCGGGCTGGGGCTCGGCATCGTCGAACAGGTGGCCCTCCTGCATGGCGGGAAGCTGGTAGTTCAGACCAGGAGGGCGGAACCCTCCGGCACCACCACGGTGGTGTGGCTCCCACTCGAGACAGATGGAGATCCTCCCAGCACCGATCCTCTCTTGCCGGTCGACCGCCGCGATGATGCCCAGGATGCTTTACCGCTCGTTTAGCGGGGCGTACATAGGTTGGCACGAGGAGGTCCACAATTGATCGACATCTCGTCCACCAGCCCGTCCGCTTCACCCACGCCACCGGAGCCGCCTGCTCCCCCACCAAGGCCCAGGCCCAAACGATGGGCGCGGGTGTTTTTGGCCGCGCTGCTTGTCGGTGGTGGAGTCGGGATCGGGTGGGCACTCGACAACCCGCCGGACAGCGCGCCACCCGCCATCACGACGACGGCGGCGCCGGCTGTCCGTACCGCTCCGACCATCGACCCAGGCGAAGAACCAGTGGCGGCGGTGGCCGAAGCCCTTCTCCCCTCGATGGTCCAGATCGACACCCAGTTCGGCCTTGGCTCGGGATTTGTGTATGAACCAGGCCTCGTACTCACCGCCGCCCATGTGGTCGATGGCGACGAGCAGGTGTTAGTGCGCTTCGCCGACGGAAGCCAGACGGAGGGCACCGTGGTAGGCGCGGATGTGTCGCACGACATCGCGGTGATTGCGGTCGACACCGGCGACACTCCGCCAGCCTCGCTCGCATTAGGTGAGGCTCTGCAGGTTGGCCAACTGGCCGTCGCCCTGGGCAGCCCCTGGGGGCTCGAGCAGACGGTGACCTCCGGCGTCATCTCCGCGGTCAATCGACCGGTGGTCGACCCCGAGCGAGCCCAGGTCCTGATCCAGACCGACGCTTCCATCAACCCGGGCAATTCTGGAGGTGCGCTCGCCAACCGGAGAGGACAGGTCGTCGGGGTCAACGTGCAGATTTTTTCGATGACGGGCGCCAACAGCGGTGTCGGGTTCGCCGTCCCCATTGACACGGCCTTTGACATCGCCGGCCGGTTGGTGGCGGGGACGCCGATCGAGACGGCGATTCTGGGGGTGACCGGAGAAGACGCTACCGGCGATCAGACCGGTGCGGTGATTGTCGAGATCACTGCCGGCAGCGCCGCCGACGAGGCGGGGCTTCGGATCGGCGATCTGGTCACGGCAGTCGATTCGCAGGCTGTCCGCTCCATTGCCGACCTGGCGGCGAGGGTCCGCAGCCACGCCCCCGGCGATCATGTCGAGTTGGATGTGATCAGGGACGGCGAGGCATTGACCCTGGTGGCCACCCTGGGCAGTTGATTCTGGGCAGTTGATCCTCTCGGGTGACGGTTGACCCTCTCTGTGGGGGTTAACCGTCACCAGGGTCAAGGATGAGATCCCAGAGCCGATCGACATGTTCGCTCGTGGTCCCGGTCTGCCCGATCGAAACTCGGATAAAGCGTTGTCCGCCGATGGCCGACGTGGTGACGTACGAGTGGCCAGAGGCATTGATCCTCCGAGCGAGGCGGTCGGTTTGGTCGTCGCCATCACGATGGCGAAAACACACCAACGAGAAGTTGACCGGGGCGATCAGGATGAGGCGCGGGTCCTGGTCTATGCGGGCGGCCAGCTCAGTGGCGAGTTGCACGTGATGGCGAATCAGGCTGCGAAGACCTTCGGCGCCATACGATCTGATAATCCACCACAGCTTGAGCGCCCGAAAGCGCCTCCCGAGCGGAACCTGCCAGTCGCGGTAATCAACCACTTTCCCCGAGGCTGATGCATCGTTGCGAAGGTAGGGAGGGGTAATGCTCATCGCCTCCAGCAACGGATCCCGGTCGGCGACGAAGAAGGCGGAGCAGTCGAAGTTGGTGAGCAGCCACTTATGCGGGTTGAAGACGTAGCTGTCGACCAGCTCGAGCCCGTCTTGATGGTGACGGAACTCGGGACAGATCATGGCGCTGCCGGCGAAGGCGGCGTCGATGTGATGCCAGATGCGATGACGACGGGCGATCGCCGAGGTCGCTCTTACTGGGTCAACAGCGGTGGTGCCGGTGGTCCCAATCGTTGAGCAAACAAAGGTCGGGGCGAGTCCCGCATCGAGGTCAGCGTCGATGGCCTCACCGAGGGCGTCGGGCCGCATGGCGAATCCCTCATCAACCTCGATCTGGCGAAAATGGCGGTAACCCGCCACCCGCGCCCCCTTTTCGATGGAGGAGTGGGACTGAGAACTGGCGTAGGCCACCAGGTTCTCTAAAGGGTTGGCCGCCGCCGCTCGGTGCCGGGCAACGGTGAGGGCGAGATGGGTGGAGTCGGAGGCGCTCAGCTGGATCACCCCCCCGCCAGGGCCGGCCATCTTCCACCCGGGTGGCAGGTCGAGCAGATCGACCAGCCAGTCGAGCACCTTCATCTCCACCTCGGTGGAGGCAGGGCTGGTTGACCACATCATCCCCTGCTGTCCCAGGGCGGCGGTGACCATCTCGGCGAGAATCGACGGTGGGGAGACGTTGGCCGGAAAAAATCCGAAGAAGCCTGGGTTCTGCCATCCGACCAGGCCCGGGATCACAACCCTGTCCAGATCGGCCATCAGCGATTCGAACGGTTCGCCGTGTGGCGGAGCGCGGTCAGGAAGCATCGCCGCCACTTCTCCCGGTTCCACCGAGGGAACTATCGGCAACGAGGGGATGCGTTCCAGATAGTCGGCGATCCAGTCGACCAACCGGTGGGCATCTTCCCGGAAGTGATTGGACGGAGTGGGCATCGGACCGGCACCTTACTTAGGGCACATATCCTCACCCGTCTATGCACCCCCGGTTTCTGATCGACACCGACACCGCCTCCGACGACGCCGTGGCGCTGGTCATGGCCCTTCGGGATCCTGCTATTCACGTTGAGGCAGTCACGGTCGTGGCGGGCAACGTTCCTTTGGAGCAGGCGGTGCAAAACGCCCTTTACACCCGCGACCTTTGCGGCTCCGGCGTGCCGGTCTACCGGGGAAGAGGCGCCCCACTGGAGCGACCGCTGGAGACCGCCCAGATGGTCCACGGCAAAGACGGCATGGGTGATATCGGACTACCGCTCTGGGGCAGAGAGGCGAATAACGGTGATGCGGTCGAGGTGCTCGTCGAAACCATTACCGGCTCTCCAGGAGAGATCACCCTCGTCACTCTCGGCCCGCTTACCAATATTGCTGAGGCGCTTCGAAATGAACCCGCTGTGGCGGCGCGGGTGGCTCATTGCTTCGTGATGGGTGGCACTTGCTCGGGACCGGGCAACGTCACGCCTCTAGCCGAATACAACTTCTGGGCAGATCCGGAGGCGGCGCGGATAGTGGTCCGATCAGAGATGGCTCTGACCTTGGTCGGCTGGGACATGTCGGTCCGATATGCGGTTTTTGGGCCGGACGATGCGGCCACTCTTGCGAGCCTTGGCCCCCTCGGAAAGTTCTGCGTCGACATCCAGGCGACCCTTGATCTGTATGCCAAAAGGGAGTCAAGTTTGGCCGGCTTCGATCTCCCTGACCCAATCACCATGGCGGTGGCGATTGATCCGCGCATCGCTCGTTTCGGAGCGCACAATCTTGATGTGATCGACGGTGACGGCGAAGAAAGGGGTAGAGACCAGGTCGATTGGCGCGACGAGCTTGCCACTGGTGGGAAGACCAGGATCACTACTCAGGTCGATCGTGCCGCGTTTCTTGCCATGCTCCACTCAGCAGTGACGGAACCCACATGACATTGCCGGCGGATTGACCTCCGGGCGTACTCCACCGGAGCCGCTAGCTTGCAACCCGAATTGCCGCCAAGACCTGTGGTCATCTTCCTGTGCGTCCACAACGCCGGCCGATCACAGATGGCGGCAGGCTGGCTCAGGCACTTAGCCGGCGAGCAAGTCGAGGTGTTGAGCGGTGGCTCGGCCCCTGCGGCCGATGTCAATCCCGGAGCCGTCCAGGCGATGGCCGAAGCCGGCATCGACATCGCCGGCGAACGCCCGCGGGCGTGGACGGATGGTGATCTGCATCGCGCCGACGTGATCGTCACCATGGGTTGTGGCGACGCCTGTCCACTTCTCCCCGGCCAACAATA
>JBQTHI010000109.1:0-74431 GCA_052390035.1 Actinomycetota bacterium
CCTGCCATGACCTGGATGCTGTCGGACTCGTAGGGTTGCACCCCGCCGGCGAAGCCGATCTGGGATAGCCGGTCGACAAGGTTGGCGAGGATCCCGACCCGAGCATCGCTCACCGGGGCGCCGAGTCCGAGGGCGTACACCGAGAGGGTATGGGCGCCGTCCTGGTTGTAGAAGGTCACCACCGTGTTGGGGGCGTCGGCCACCGAATCGCTCGCCTCGTCGTTGACCTCATCGGTGATGTCGGCGAAGCCGATCGAGTCAAGTTCTTCGAGCACGAACAACCGGGTCTCATCGTCGAGTATCGACTGCTGGTAATTGGGTAGGAGCGGCCCCGGGTACATGGCGATCTGCGGCCCGGGGGAGATCAGGGTGCCATCACGGAGCAGCACCAGGCGAGGCCCCTGGCCGACCATGAAATCGACCGGCACGAATCCGCCGACATCCCGTACCATCAGCAACACCGAATTCGGATCGTCGTTGAGTTTGAGGCTGTTCTCCAGATTCGAAGCACCACCGCCACAGGCGGCCAGCACGCCGGTCAGGGCGAACCCAATCAGATTTCGAAACGGCTGTTTGTTTTGCATGGCCCGTTAGACGTCGGCTGAGCCTGGACGGTTCTCGTAATCGTCCAAACCTTCATCGATCAGGTCGATCGCCCAGTCGAGCTCCTCGGGGGTTGTGACCAAGGCGGGGATGAAGCGGATGATGTTCCCGTCGGGTCCGCAGTCGACGATGATCAGGTCCCGCTCCAGGCAGTACGTCTGCAGATGATTGAACGCCTCTGGGTCCTGCGCCCGGGTCTCGAGATCGCTGACCAACTCGATGCCGATCATCAGTCCGATGGAGCGCACGTCGCCGATGATGGGGTGGTCGGTCTTCAGTTTGGCCAGGCGATCAACCGCGTGTTGGGCCAGCTCCCGTGCCTGGGGAAGTAGGTCGCCCATGGTGTCCATCACCGCCACCGCGGCAGCGCAGGCCACCGGGTTGCCGCCAAAGGTGGTCCCATGCGAGCCTTTGGGCCAGGCGTCGATCATCTCGGCCGAAGCGCCGTAGGCCGAGAGGGGGAGGCCGTTGGCGATCCCTTTCCCGAGGGCGATGACATCCGGTTTGGCGTCGTAATGATCAGCGGCGAACCATTCGGCGGTTCGACCAAAGCCGGTCTGCACCTCGTCATAGATCAGCTTGATCCCGTGGCGGTCGGCCAAAGAGCGCAACTCGGAGAGGAAGCGAGCGGGCGCCGGGTAATAACCGCCTTCACCCTGGACCGGCTCCACCAAGAACCCGGCGATGTTATGGGCACTGACCTCGTGGCGGAACATCAGCTCCAGCTCCCATAGGCTGTGGTCGACCGCTTGGTCTTCGGTCATTCCCCAACGGTAGGGGTGGGGGAATGGGGCGACGAACACCGAACCTAGTAGCGGGTGGTAGCCGTCGCGGTACTTGGCGTTCGAAGTTGTGTACGTGACGGCGCCCATGGTCCGCCCATGAAAAGCGCCGCGGAAGACCACGATGCCCTGGCGGCCGGTCACCTTCTTGGTCAGCTTGACCGCCGCCTCCACCGCCTCCGCTCCCGAATTGGCGAAACCGAACTTCTCGATAGGGGGTGGGGTGATTCGGGCCAAGCGCTCGGCTGCCTCGACCAGGGTGTCGTAACGAAAAACGCATCCGGAGTGGATGAAGCGATCTAGTTGGGCGTGGGCCGCAGCTACCACTGCCGGGTGGTTATGACCCAGATTGGTGACGGCCGTTCCGCAGGCGAAGTCGGCGTATCGGCGTCCGTCGGCGGTGTGAACCCAGATGCCCTGGGCGCGCTCGGCAACGATCTCGGTGTCGAAGTTGATCACCTGAGCGATTAATTGGCGGTGGCGGTCGAGTAGGTCGGTCATTCGTGACTCCTGGTAGGCGGGTCATAGGTCGGGGAATCGAGGCGAAACCTCGACTACGGTGCCGCGAAAAGACCTGCCCGCCCACGGCGAGGGGGGGACGGGCGAAGGTCACGAGCCATGGCCGGGATTCTAGTTGAAGCACACCATGAGCCGCGGAGGCCCTGCCGTTGTTATGCGAAGAAGTCGGTGATGACGGCGGTGTCGTCGGAAAAGGCCCAACGGTGGGTGATCTTGCCGTTGCTCACGTGATAGATCTCGGCGGTCTTGTAGGCGAGGGTACCTTTCGGTCCGGTGGCATTGGCCCGGGCCAGCGCCACCATGTGGGCGTCGTTGGCTATCACATCATGAAGGTCTACCTTGACCTGCCAATTACTACCGAGTCCCATCATCCTCTCTTGCAGTGCGGCCTTGCCCCGGATCGGCTCGCTTGAACCGATCTCCCACCACTCGACGTTGTCGTCGATCATGTCGGCCCAGGACTCGAAGTCCCCTGAATCGAATGCCTTACTCACCGTTCGATATTTGGCAGCGTTGGGATGGTCCTCCATGAGCCCTCCTTCCTAGGGTACGACCCGAAGCTACTCGCGCCATGCATCAACAAGACGAAGAAGCTGAGCTTGACCGACTCTACGCGGCGCCCCGCGAAGAGTTCGTCAAACTCCGCAACGATCTCGCCAGCCGGCTGCGGAAGGAGGGAGATCAGAAGGCCGCCAACCGGATCGGCCGGCTGTCGAAGCCGACGGTTTCTGCATGGGTAGTGAACCAACTCGTTCGGAACCGCCAGCTCGACGCCCAACGCCTAATCAAGGCGGGAGAGTCTCTTGAGCAAGCCCAACAGGCGGCATTGTCGGGAAGTCCTCGAGGCTTCGAGGCGGCTCGGCAAGAAGAAGGCGCCGCTGTTCGGTTGCTGCGGGCGGCGGCGGCTGAGACTCTCCCGTCGGTCACGTCAGCAGTCCTCGATCGGGTGGTCGTGACTCTGCGCGCCGCGGCGGCGACAGCCGCCGGGCGCAAACTCCTCGAGGAAGGGCGGCTGACCGACGACCTCGAACCGGTCGGATTTGGCGCTTTCACGCCGATGGGATCAACCGCCCGGGAGGAGCAGCCGGTCTCGGCCAGGATGGAAGCCCTCCGCCGACGCAAGGAGGAGGCAGATGCCAAGGCTGAGGCGCGGGCCATCGAGGCCCGGGATTTGGATCGGGCAGCGCGCGAGGCTGAGCAGGTGGCCAGTCGGGCGGCCCGGGCGGCGGCAACCGCTCGCAAGCGAGCCGAAACAGCCGCCGAACAAGCGCGACGGGTACAGGCGGAAATCGCCGAAGCGTCGAAGGAATAGTCGAGTGGCCGATTAGAGCGGGGTTCCCACCTCAACCAACCCAGCCAACTCGATCAGTCCCGCCGCGGCCGGGATGAGCAGAGCCAAGCCAATCATCTTGCGACCCCAGTGAAAAGAGGGACGGATCAAGGTCCAGGCCATCAGGGTCATAACGATCACTCCAGCGGGCAGGGCCAGCCAGGTCCAGCGGGAAAAGCTGAAGAGATTCACGGCCACAATCCAAGTGGTGCCCCAGAAGAGCCCGAGGACCCCGGCGGCAACGCGGGGGATGGGTCGGGCTTCTTCCCGACGCCTGCTCCAGACGATGAACCCGAGGGCGACAAGAAGGCCTCCCATGACGTTGGCCTCGACTGCCAGCGTCCGTTTGGAGAGAAGTTTGGCGTCACATTCCAACAGGATCACGCCTGGTTGATCGCCCAAGTCGCCGGCCGACTCAATCCTGGCGGTGGCCTCAGATTGGCTATCTGCGGGCGTCCCACAGAAGTAGCTGTCGCCTTCCCCCGCCGGCGTGAAAACCGGCGTGCGGTAAAGCGCTTGCGCGCCCACCAGGCAGAGGCCTGCCAGCAAGAGGAGACCGAGGCCGGCGTATCGAAGCGGGTTGGAGGCGGGCCGGGTCGATCTCGCGGGAGCTGTGATGGTCTTCAAAGGTGGGTCCCCCTCTTGTGAGATTTTACCGTTCTGGCCCCCAGCGATGTCAACAGCGCGAACGATGTCTGCCTGCGGCTAACTTGACAGTGATAACTGAGGCACGATAACTTGACGCCGCTAACCAAGGAGATTGATGGCAGGGTTTGCGGGATGGATCGTGCGGCGTCGGGTTCCCGTGTTGATAGCAAGCGTGCTGGTGATGTTGGGCGCCGGGTATCTCGGAGGCGGCGTTGCCGGGCGCCTCTCGAGCGGGGGATTTGAAGACGAGGGGGCAGAATCTTTTGCAGCGGCCGAAACCCTCGCCGAACAGTTCGGGGTGGGGGTGCCAGACATCGTCATCGTCGTCACCAACCCGGCGGGATCGATCGACAGTGCGGAGGCGGTAGCCGGAGGCACGGCGCTCACCCAACAGCTAGCCGACGAGGATCAGGTGGCCGAGGTCACCTCCTATTGGTCGCTCGGGTCACCAACTTCGTTGCGGAGCCAGGACGGAACTCGAGCGATGGTTTTTGTTTCGGTCGAAGGGAACCAGGCCGAGGTGCTGGCGAGGTCGGGTGAGCTTGCCGACCTTTACCGAGGCGAATTCCGCGGTCTTGATGTGGCGGTGGGCGGTAGTGGGCCGCTGTTCGCGGAGGTCACCGAGACTGTCGAAAGCGACCTGGTCAAAGCCGAAACCATCGCCTTTCCGCTCACCTTCATTCTGCTGATCCTGGTTTTCGGTTCTCTGGTGGCAGCACTGCTTCCCCTAGGGGTAGGCGCCTTCGCCATCGTCGGAACCTTCCTGGCATTGGACCTCATCGCCCGCCTAACCGAGGTGTCCATTTTTTCGCTGAACCTCACCACCGCCCTCGGGTTGGGGTTGGCGATCGACTACGCCCTATTTGTCGTCAGCCGTTTCAGGGAAGAACTCGCCGCCGGCCACGAGGCACAGGCCGCGGCTGTCAACACCGTGCGCACCGCCGGGCGGACCGTGCTCTTTTCGGCGGGAACGGTGATGGTTTCGCTGGCGGCGATGATCGTCTTTCCTCTTGCCTTCCTTCGCTCGTTTGCCTATGCCGGGATGGCGGTGGTTGGCCTGACCGCGCTCGGCGCCGTCGTTGCCTTGCCTGCCCTGCTGGCCGTCCTCGGCCGCCGGGTCGACCGGCTCGCCATTCGCCGGGGCGCGGAAACCCGGAGCAAGGTCTGGCACCGGGTCGCCCTCGCTGTGATGAAGAGGCCAATTCCGATCGCCACCGCCGCCGTGGCACTGCTTGCCTTCCTGGGGCTCCCCTTCCTCCAGGTCAATCTGGTCCAGTCCGACGATCGGGTTCTTCCTCCAAGCTCACCCTCCCGCCAGGTCGGTGAGGTCCTCCGGGCCGAGTTCAACTCATTCGAGTCATCGGCCATCCAGGTTGTGGCGCCGGAGACAGACGAGCCCGTGGCGGTGGCCGACTATGCCACCTCCCTTTCCGCCCTGGATGGGGTGGCTCGGGTCGACACCACGACCGGAAGTTATGTGGGTGGCATTCAGGTGGTCCCCGCCGGTCCGGCTCATGCGCGCTTCAGCAACGGCGCTGGTACCTACTGGTCCGTCGTACCCGCCGTCGACCCCGGCTCCGAGGAAGCAGAAACCCTGGTCCACGAGGTCAGATCCCTCGATGCCCCGGGGGAAGTGCTGGTGGGCGGGGTGACGGCCGACTTGGTCGACACCAAGGCCGCGCTTTTCTCTCGACTGCCCGTGGCTCTTGGCTTCATCGGGCTGGTCACCTTCGTCGTGCTGTTCCTCATGTTCGGATCACTGCTGGTACCGGCCAAGGCGGTCGTTCTCAACCTCCTGTCGTTGTCGGCCACCTTCGGGGCGCTGGTGTGGATCTTCCAAGAGGGCCACCTGGCCGATCTGCTCGGGTTCACTCCGACCGGAGGACTTGATCTCACCGTCCCGATCCTCATGTTTGCCATCGCCTTCGGCCTATCAATGGACTACGAGGTCTTCCTCCTCTCCCGTATCAAAGAGGAGCACGACTCCGGGGCGGATGACATCGGAGCCGTCGCGATGGGATTGGAGCGAACCGGGCGGATCGTCACTGCAGCCGCGGCTCTGATCGCCGTCGTGTTCATCGCCTTCGCCACCTCGCAGGTGACGATGATGAAGATGTTTGGAGTCGGCATGACTCTGGCGGTTCTCGTCGATGCGTTCATAGTCAGGGCAGCGCTGGTGCCGGCTTTCATGCGTTTGGCCGGTAGGGCCAACTGGTGGGCACCGCAATGGCTACGACCGATATACCGCCGTTTCGGCTTCAGTGAATCGTCCACGCCTCGCCTGGCCGGCAGCTGGGACCGAGTATGACCGAGCGAACCAAAAAGCGGCGAACCGGCAGCCACCGCGCCCGCAAGGGCGAAGGCGCGCTGCTCCGAGAGGAGATCCTCGATGCCGCCGAAGATCTCCTCTATCGCCACGGGAACATCGACGCCGTCTCGATCAGGGCGATCGCCCATCGAGTTGGGGTGACCCCGCCGGCCATCTATTTGCACTTCGAGGACAAAGACCGACTGTTTTACGCGGTCTGCCGGAGAGGGTTTGATCGGTTCGCCGCCCGCCTGGCCCCGGTGATGGCCGGGGACACGCCGGCCATCGAAAGGGTCCGCCGGCTGGGGGAGGAGTACGTGCGTTTCGGACTCGAGAACTGGCAGCAGTACCCGGTGCTGTTCGGCGTCAAGACCAAAGTCAACGTCCTCCCCGAGGAACTGGCCGACGATCCAGGGCTTCGCATCCTCGAGGGTCTAGTGGCATTGGTTGAGCAAGCCATGGTCGACGGCGACATCCGGGGCGACCTGAGCCCGGATACCGTCGCCGGAGTGATGTGGGCGACAGCACATGGCATCGTCGAACTTCTCCTCGGGGCCAAAGTCAACCCCGATCTGGTACCGGTGCCTTCGCCGGAGGTGCTGGTTCCCGCCACCTTGAACACGATCCTGGCCGGGTTTCGTCCCTAAGGCGACCTCCGGTTTTGGGGCGGACAACCAAATCGGGGCGTGGCTCTCTCGCCCCGGGACGGAAAATGCGACACTGGAGGTTCATGCGGATCGGGATCTTGACCGGCGGGGGCGATGTCCCCGGACTCAACGCCTGTATCAAGGCGGTCGTCAACCGGGTGGCGGGGGAAGGGCACCAGGTAGTGGGAATCCGCCGCGGTTGGGGTGGGCTGGCCGACACCAATCCCGAGGATCCCGCCACGATTGAGGCGAATCTGATCACCCTCGATCCCAGCACCGTCCGCACGGTCGATCGGACCGGCGGCACGTTCCTCCACACCTCCCGCACCAATCCGGGCAAAGTCAAAGCTGTTCCCGAATTCCTTGCCGCCCGCTACACGGACGGTGGCCCCCACGATCTCACCAGCCATGTTCTTTCCGTGCTGGAGAGCCAAAAGATCGACGTGCTCATCCCAATTGGTGGAGACGACACACTCTCTTATGGCCTGAGGATGCACGAGGAAGGTGTGCCCGTTATCGCCGTTCCGAAGACCATGGACAACGATGTTCACGGAACCGACTACTGCATCGGGTTTTCGACCGCGGTGACTCGGGGGGTGCAGTTCATACACAGCCTGCGAACCGCCACCGGATCACACGAGCGGATCGCGGTGGTCGAGCTTTTTGGGCGTTACAGCGGGGAGACATCGTTGATCACCGGTTATCTGGCCGGTGTCGACCGGGCCATCATCTCCGAAGTCCCCTTCGACATCACCAAGCTGAGCGGGATGCTGATTGATGACAAGCAACGCAATCCGTCCAACTACTCGATGATGACCATCTCCGAAGGCGCCCGGCTCCTCGAAGGTGAGATGCACCTGGCCGGGGAGGCCGATGCATATGGGCATCGCAAATTGGGCGGGGTCGGCGCCTTGATCGGTGAGCTGCTCAAAGAGGCAACCGGTGAAGACGTGGTGTACCAGCAGATCGGTTACCTGATGCGCTCCGGCGCCCCCGACTCCCTCGATTTGATGGTGGCGACCAATTACGCAGTGATGGCCGCCGACCTTGCCTTAGAAGGAGGTACCGGTCGGATGGTTGCCCTGCGCGGCGGCACCTACACCCACGTGCCTATCTCGGTGACTAGGGAAGGGGTGAAACGGGTCGATGTCGACGAGCTATACGACATCGAAACCTACCGCCCCAAGGTACGCCACGTGCTGGGCAAACCCATGTTCCTCTACTAGGGCGTCAAGCTAACTCTGGGCACCAGTCAAGACCGGGAGGTCACGCGGACTCCCGAGCCTGAGATCACCCGGCCAATCACCTGAGCTTGGTGGCCGATCTCGGCGCAGAGACGATCGGTGGCATCTGGCGAGACGATCAGGCAGAAGCCGATCCCCAGGTTAAACACTCGGACCATCTCATCGTCGGACACGTCTCCCCAACGCTGGAGGACTCGAAAGGTTTCCGGCACCGGCCAGTGCTGGTCGAGGATCACCCCGAGACCGGTTGGCAGGATGCGAGGAAGGTTGCCGATCAATCCTCCGCCGGTGATGTGGGCGCCGGCCTTTACCCCTCCCCCGGACAACGCCGATATCACGGCCGGGGCGTAGACGACAGATCGATCGAGCAAAACCTCACCGATCGAAGCTTCGGCCCCAGGAAAACCGTCATCGAGCGAACGGTCTCCGATTATCGCCCGGACGAGCGAATAACCATTGGAGCGCAGGTTGGGCGAGGCCAGTCCGATGACCAGGTCGCCTGGGGCGACCCGGTGGGCGCCCAGCTCCTGGCCATGTTCGACCACCCCTAGCCCGGTCGCCGCCAGGTCGACCTGGTCCGGTTCCATGATCCCGGGGTGTTCAGCGGTCTCGCCCCCGAGGAGCGGGCATCCCGCCTCCGAACATGCACGGGCAATAGAGGAGATGATGGTCACGTCCCGTTCCTCGTCGAGCGCTCCCACCGCCATGTAGTCGACCAGACCGATGGTCTGCGCTCCGGCGGCGGCGAGATCGTCCACCACCATCGCCACCAGATCAAACCCGACGCCATCCCAGCGGCCTGTGCGGCGAGCCAGGTCGAGCTTGGTCCCGACTCCGTCGGTGGTCATCATCAGCACCGGCCGGTGATAACCCAAAGGGACGGTCACACCGGCGGCAAACCCCCCGAAGCCGCCTATCACACGAGCAGACCAGGTGGATGTCACTAGTGGGCGTATCAGGTCGACATGTCGGTCTGCCCCCTCAAGGTCAACGCCGGTCGCCCGATAGGTGGTCGGGCCGTCCGCGGTCATCTCGCTACGGAGACCGTTGGGATCTCCTCGAGGACGAACTTGCCCGATGCCGCGCCGACGTCCGTCGGATATTCGCCGGATAGGCAGGCATGACAGAACCCGCCGCTCTTCACCCCGGTCGCCTCGACCAGGCCGGCCAGCGTGAGATAGCCCAGTGAGTCCGCTCCAACATGACGGCGAATCTCCTCTGTCTCCATCCGGGCGGCGATCAGGGTCGTTCGATCGGAAGTGTCCATCCCGTAGAAGCACGGCCAGCGATAGGGCGGGGAGGAGATGCGCAGATGGACCTCGGCCGCCCCGCTCTCACGGACCAGCGCCACCAGCTGACGGGTGGTCGACCCGCGCACGATCGAATCGTCGATCAGCGCCACCCTTTTGCCGGCGAGGGTGGTCGCGATCGGATTCAGCTTGAGACGTACCCCGCGGTCACGTTGCAGCTGGCTCGGCTCGATGAAGGTTCGGCCCACATACCGGTTCTTGACGAGGCCGTCGGCGTAAGGGATGCCCGACTCCATCGAGAAACCCTGCGCTGCGGGGATGCCCGACTCCGGGACAGGCACGACAACATCTCCATCGACCGGGTGTTCGAGAGCCAGCCGGCGGCCCATCTCGTGGCGGGCGGCGTGGATGTTGCGACCGTAGAGCTGGGAGTCGGGACGGGCGAAATAGACGAACTCGAACAGGCAGAGGGAAGGTTCGGTCAGGGAGAAGGGGAAGACCGACCGGAGACCGGAGGCGTCGATCACGACCATTTCGCCGGGTGCAACTTCTCGCACCAGCCGGGCGCCAACAATGTCGAGCCCGGCCGACTCCGAGGAGAGGACCCAGCCGTCTTCGGCCAGCCGGCCAATACATAACGGCCGAAACCCGTTGGGATCACGCACCCCGATCAGGCGGCCCTGATCCATCACCGTCAGAGAGAAGGCGCCCTGGAACGACGGCAAGACGTCGATGAGGGCTCGCTCAAGACCACGCCCATCAGAGCGGCCGTCTTCTACTGCCCGGCTGATCGCCTCCACCATCAACTCGGAGTCAGTGGTTCCCTGTCCCCGTCCGTATCGGCTGGCAAGCTCAACGGCGTTGGTCAGATTGCCGTTGTGGGCAAGGGCGATCGAGGTTTGGCCGACCTGACGATGAATCGGTTGGGCGTTCTCCCATCGAGTCGAGCCCATCGTCGAGTAACGGGTGTGCCCGATCCCCAGATGGCCGTCGAGCCCGGCCAGCGATGACTCGTCAAAGACCTGGGCAACCAACCCCAGATCTTTGTACACGGTGGCCGTCCGCCCGTCGGAGGCGGCAATCCCGGCCGATTCTTGGCCACGATGTTGAAGGGCGAACAACCCGAAGTAGATGAGCTGGCTGACCTGGCGCCCCGGGGCATACACGCCGAAAACGCCACAAGCCTCGCCGGGGCTCGACTGTGGGTTGTTCACCGGACCATGGTATCGAGTTGGCCCCGGCTCAACTGACCATCGACCGGGAGGCAGATTCTCCCTCTTGGGGGGACACCCACCGGTTGAGGGGGTAGGGCTTAGTCGCCGAGCGCGACACCCAGGCGCCGGGCCGACTCGAGCCATCGGTGGTCAGGTGGCACCGTCTTCCGCCGTCCGGCGACCTCGGCCAGAGGCACCGAGACAACCTGCTCTCCCTGGGCTGCCACCATCACTCCCCTCTCGCCGCCGGCAATCGCATCAGCGCACGCTGTGCCAAGGCGAGTGGCCAGTACTCGGTCGACCGGTGAGGGCATCCCTCCCCGTTGGACGTGACCCAGGATCGTCACCCGTGCCTCGAGCCCGGTCAACGCCTCGAGTCGTTCCGCCATTTGCTCGGTGGAACGGGTCCTTGCTTCTTCGAATTTGAGCAATGCGGCCCTCGCCGCATCCTCATCATCGTCACTCTTCGCCTCATCGACGGCAATGCGGAGTTGGTCGTGTTCGGCCCGTTCGGGACCCGACATCGCGCCCTCAGACACCACCACGATCGAAAATGAGCTGCCCCCGGCTTTGCGCTGCATAACCGAGTCGGCCACCGCCTCAACCGAATAGGGGATCTCTGGAGTGAGGATGGCGTCTGCACCTCCGGCCAGGCCGGCTCCTAGGGCTAGCCAGCCGGCGTTGTGCCCCATCAACTCCACGACCATGATCCGGTGATGGGAGTGGGCGGTCGAGTGGAGCCGATCCACCGCCTCGGTGGCGATGCCCAGGGCGGTATCAAACCCGAACGAGGTGTCGGTTCCCCACACATCGTTGTCGATCGTCTTGGGAAGGGTGATGACCGGAATCCCCACCTCCCAGAGCCGCAATGCGTTCTTCTGGGTGCCGCCCCCGCCCAGGCATACGAGGGCTTCGAGGTCGTGCTGCTCGACCACCTTCCTGATCATCGGCCTCATGTCCATCGGACGGCCATTGCCCACGTCCATGCGGTGGACCTTCTCTCGGCTGGTGCCGAGGATCGTGCCGCCCTTGGTGAGGATGCCGGAGAGGGTTTCGCCGTCCAGGCGGATGAAGCGATTCTGCATGAGTCCGCGGAAGCCGTCTCGAAAGCCGATCACGTGCATTCCATACGCACGTTGGGCGGCTTTGCCCACCGCCCGGATGGCAGCGTTCAGCCCAGGTGAGTCTCCGCCGGCGGTGAGAATGCCAATGGTTTGCAGCACCAGGCAGATTTTAGTTCGGGGCGGCCAGGGCTTCTGGTCGAAGGGTGCATCCCAGCCGACATGTGCACCGATTAGTCAGTAGGTTCAGGGCTACTCGAGACGGAGTCAGCTCATGTTCGTACCCATCACCGCCGATGACCTCTCGCATGTGCCTTTGTTCGCAGGGCTCAGCCGCGACAAGCTGGAGAAGATCGCTGCACAGTCGGTCCGCATCTCGGTTCATCCCGGCATCCACCTGGCCAAGCAGGGTGATCCGGGGTTCGACTTCTTCATCGTCCTCGACGGTGCCGCCGACGTGAAGCGGGACGGAGAGACGATCGCCACCTTGACCGAAGGGGAGGTCTTTGGGGAGATGGCCCTTCTCGGAGGGCGGCGTCGCAATGCCGACGTGGTGGCAACCACTCCGATGACTTTGATGACCATGATGGTGTGGGATTTTCGATCGATCACCGACAACTATCCGGTGATCCACCAGCGCCTGGAGGAGTTGGCCCAGAGTCGCTCCGACGCCTGAACCCGTGGAGAGTCCGAGCGGCCCGGGAGCGAAGCGACGCGGCCCGAACCACGGGGGTATTGCTCGCTACCCAAGCAGCGAGGGGAGCGCTTCCTTCCAGGCTCGGGTCGCAAGCTCGAGATCGACGGTGGCTCCCAATCCGCCCCGGTCGAAGCTGATTTGATCCCCGCGGAGGAACCCGATCCGGACGGCTGGGATGCCCGCCTCACCGGCCACCCGCTCAACCTCGGCGCTCCGTTCGGTGCTGACCGCAAGCACGAAGCGGTGGGGGTCCTCACAGAAGAGATGTCGCCAATCGCCGTACTCGACGATGGCCCCGACCCGAGAGGCGATGCATATCTCGGAGACGGCCGTTGCCAAACCACCGAGCGAAATGTCGTGGATAACCGGGATGCCGGCTTGGGCGAGCCTGCGGGCTACCACCAGCGCCGACCTAGCCATGGTTGGGTCACCGGCCGAGGGCCGTCCGCCGACGTGGCCGAAGGCGACCTTCTCAAAGGCGGATCCGGCCAGGTTGATCGCCCATACCGTTCCGACCAGCCACAACTCCATGCCGGCCGCCCCCCGATCGAGCCTCGGCGGGGATGGAGGCATCGGGTCGGCAACTCCCAACATGCCGACCACCGGAGTCGGGTAGATGTCAAGCCCGTCGGTCTCGTTGTAGAAGGACACATTGCCCCCGATGATGGGGATGCCGAGCGCCTCACATGCCTCCGAGAGACCTTCTACCGTTTCTCGGAACTGCCACATCACCTCCGGTTTCTCCGGGTTTCCAAAGT
Organism: Actinomycetota bacterium; assembly: GCA_052390035.1. Lineage (GTDB taxonomy): Bacteria > Actinomycetota > Acidimicrobiia > Spongiisociales > ZC4RG35 > JBQTHI01. The sequence continues at coordinate 13,062 of JBQTHI010000109.1, forward strand.
TCAGATTGTCCACTAGCGCCTTCGGCTCGGCACCGGCCAGGGCAACGTTGAGAGCCGCTTCGTAGACGAGCCGGGCTGCTCCCCGTCGGGGGTCGAGGTAGCAAATACGCCCGTTCCCATCGGTGGTGAGAGCTAGAGCTTTGTTGGTGCCCTTCAACCGCAGCAGTGTTGCGTCGTGTCCGGGGCCGATCACCGTGTTGAGAAACAACATGTGGTCGAATTGTTCGTACGCCCATGCCTTACTGGCCAGTTCCGGATCGGAGAGCATCCGGAGGAGAGCCGAGGCGATGCCCGGCTGCGCAACGAACTTGACCGTGTTTGCCCACAGATCCTCCATCCAGCCTGGCTCTCCCATCGGTCGCTCGTATCGGGGCGCCCCCTCGGCCAAGGAGCCGGCCGGGACATCAACCACCTGCTCTCCCCGATGGAAGACCCGCACCCGATCGCCGCTCGTGACCGTACCAACCCGGGAGGCGGTAATTTCATGGCGGGCCGCCACCTCGAGCACCTCATCCACCGAGTCTTCGGAGACAAATGCCATCATCCGTTCCTGCGATTCGGAGGTGAGCAGCTCGGCGGCGGTCATGCCCGGCTCGCGGACGTGGACCTGGTCGAGGTCGATGTCGATCCCCACCCCGGCGCGGGCGGCCGGCTCGGACACGGCGCAGGAGAGGCCGGCGGCGCCCAGGTCCTGGATGCCGATCACCAGCTTGCGCCGGAACAACTCGAGACAGGCCTCGATGAGCTTCTTTTCCTCGAATGGGTCACCGACCTGGACAGAAGGCCGTTTATGGTCCGACTCCTCGACGAACGGAGCCGACGCCAGCACCGAGGCACCTCCGATGCCGTCCCGCCCGGTGGCAGCCCCGAGCAACACCGCCGCCGATCCCTCGGTCCCGGCGGTGGCGAGCATCAGTTCGTCGTCGCGGAGCAGACCAAGACACATGACGTTGACAAGCGGGTTGGTCGAGTAGTGCTCGGCGAAGGCGATCTCCCCGCCCACGGTCGGTACACCCACCGCGTTTCCGTATCCGGCGATCCCGGCGACGACTCCTTTGAACAAATACCGGTTGCGAGGCTGGTCGAGGGGGCCAAAACGGATGGAGTCCCACAAGGCGATCGGACGGGCGCCCATGGTGAAGACATCGCGGAGGATGCCACCCACCCCGGTGGCAGCCCCCTGGTAGGGCTCGACCATAGAAGGATGGTTGTGGCTTTCGATCTTTAGAGCCGCCAGCCAGCCATCACCGATTTCTATCACCCCGGCGTTTTCGCCGGGCCCCACCACGACCCAGGGTGCCGCGGTCGGAAATCGTTTCAGATGGATCCGCGACGACTTGTAGGAGCAATGTTCGGACCACATGACCGAATACATCGCCAGCTCGGCGGAGGAAGGCGGGCGTTCGAGGGTGGTCACTATCTGAGTGAATTCGTCGTCACTCAGGCCGAGGCGGTGGTGGAGCGATTCCGGTTCGGCGGCGACGGCCTCCTCGTCGTCGGTCACGTATTGGAGCTCACCGCTAGGGGCCGACTGGCCAGGCCCGCCAGCAGGAGCCGCCCATCGGTCGAGCCGAGGATCTCTTCACAGGCCCTCTCGGGATGAGGCATAACTCCAACCACATTGCCGGCCAGGTTGGACACGGCCGCGGCGTCCCCTTCGGCACCGTTCGGGTTGTCGACATACGTCAAGACGACCCGAGCGGTTCGCGAGGGGTCGACATAATTGCCTTCGTATGAGTTGAGAGGCATGCGGACAACGGCTCCCGGATCGACTTCGGCGGTGAGGAAAGAGTCGTTGGACACGACCGCCAGTTCTACCCATCGGCAGATGAACGAAAGCCCGGAATTGGCGATGAATGCTCCCGGCAGCAGCCCCGCTTCGCACAAGATCTGAAAGCCGTTGCAGATCCCGAGCACCGGATATCCGGAGGCAGCCATGCGCCCGACTTCCCTCATCACCGGTGAGAGACAGGCGATGGCACCCGTCCGTAGGTAGTCGCCATGGGCGAAGCCGCCGGGCAAGACCACCGCGTCGAAGCCCGCGAGGCTCTGCTGACGATGCCACACGAGCTGGGCGTCAAAACCCATCGAATCGAGGGCGAGGTGGGTGTCGAGCTCACAATTGGTGCCGGGGAAGACCACCACTGCGACACGGGTCACGACTCAACCTCGACCGTGAAGTCCTCGATCACCGGGTTGGCGAGGAGACGGCGAGCCATCTCTTCGGCGCGGGTGATGGCGACCTTCGGGTCGGCCGTGTCCAGGTCGAGGGCGATTGACCGGTCGAAGCGGATCCGGCCTACCTCGGTGAACCCGAGCTCGTGAAGGGCTCGCTGGACCGTGGTTCCCTCGGGATCGGCGATCTCGGGGCGACGCACGATGGCGATGCGTACCCTCACCCCTCCCTCCGCGAATAGCTGGCAAAGGAGTCTCCGGTTATCCGCTCGTACGCTTCGACATATCGCGACCGGGTCTCGTCGAGGACTTCTGGTGGGAGCGGTGGGGCGGGGGGAGCGTGATCCCAGCCTTGTCGATCGAGCCAATCACGCACGTACTGTTTGTCAAAGGAGGGGACCTCACGTCCGGGCACCCATTGGTCGGCCGGCCAGTAGCGCGAAGAATCGGGGGTGAGCACCTCGTCTACCAACAAGAGTTCGTCCCCGACATGACCGAACTCGAGCTTGGTATCGGCGAGGATCACCCCCCGGGCCGCGGCGTGAGCGGCCGCCCTGCGGTAGATCTCAACCGAGCGCCGCCGCAGCTCCTCGTATAGGACGTCACCGATGAGGCGGCGGGCCCCCTTCTCGTCGAGGTTCTGATCGTGGCCCTCCACTGCCTTGGTGGCCGGGGTGAAGATCGGCACATCGAGGCGATCCCCCATGACCAAGCCCGAAGGAAGGTGTTCGGTGGTGGGTCCTCCCCCCGCCCGATATTCGCGCCACGACGAGCCGTATAGATAACCCCTGACGACACATTCCATGGGGACCACCTCTGCCTGGCGGACGATCATCGATCTTCCTTCGAACCAGGCTCCCAGATCGAGTCCGTTGAGCTCGGTCGTGAGCAGATGATTGGGAACGTCGAGCAGCTCAAAAAAGTGGAGCGACAGCCCGGTGAGTACCCGGCCTTTGTCGGGAACGAGGTCGTCGAGGACGACGTCGTAGGCACTAATCCGATCGGTGGCGACCATCAGCAGCCGCTCCTCGTCAACGGCGTAGATGTCTCGCACCTTCCCGGAGCCGATCTTGTTGAGCGCTCCCGACCTCACCCGGCGATGGTACCGGTCGGTTACTGTCCGTCCGGCGATGCATGTAGCCGTGATCCAACATTGCCGGCAATCGACCGCTCGTCTCGACGAGGCATTGGCTGCCGTCGGGGCCGAGGTTGACCGGCTCGATCTCGAATGGGGAGATGCCGTCCCCTTGAGCGCAACTTACGACAAGGTCGTAGTGCTGGGCGGGGCCATGGGGGTCTACGACCACCCTCGCTTTCCTTGGTTGGAAGACGAGAAGAAGTGGTTGCGGGACCTGGTAGATCGCCACGTTCCGGTGTTGGGAATCTGCCTGGGGAGCCAGCTACTGGCCGACGCCCTCGGGGGCCGCGCTCACCTGGCCGAAGAACCAGAGGCCGGGGTGTTCCCGCTCCAGCTCACCGAGGCCGGTCGCACCCACCCGGTCGTTTCGGCGGCCGGGCAGGTAGTTTTCTCCCTCCATCGCGACACCTTCACCCTGCCTCCCGCTGCCACGCTGCTCGCTCATACCGATCTTGCTCACCAGGCATTTCAGCTGGGCTCGGCGACGGCCATACAGTTCCACCCCGACGCCGACCTTGACCTCGCCATACGGTGGGGGGAGCAGGAAGCGTCGATCCTGGCGGCGGCGGGGGTCGCCTTCGATGACTATGTCAGGGCCTTGCACGAAGCCGATCCCGAGCTCGACGCCGGCTCGCGACGGTTGTTCAAGACCTGGCTGGCATTGGATTGATCGACCGCCAACAAGTCGCCGCCCTGCTGGCCCGAGATCCGTATGCGAGCGGACTGGGGATCCGGCTGGATGACGTGAAGGATGCCTCGATCACCATCGGCCTCACGGTGACACCGCCCATGACCAATTTCCATGGGGGGATGCACGGTGGCGCCCTCTTCTCGTTGGCCGACTGCGCCTTCTCTTTGTTCTCCAACCAGTACGGGCCGGCCGCGGTGGCGATCGACACCCACATGGTTTTCTCGGCGCCGGTCGCCGTTGGGGATGACCTGACCGCGGTCGTTTCCGAAGTGAGCCGGGGACGCCGCCTCGCCACCTATCGGGTGTTGGTGCATCGAGGTGACGGCAGGGTGGCAGGCCATTTCACCGGGACGGTGCTGACCATGGATGGTCCCTGAGAGAGCCACCAATCGGGGGGAAATGTCTTACCATCGAACGGTCACCCCTGGAGGAATCCTGGTCGCTTATGCCCAGCGGCACCCGATGCGGGTCGCCATCATCATCGTTGCCGGTGTGATTGCCGGCACGGCTGGCTTTCTCGTTTCCAGGGTTTTGGGCACATTCAACGCGGTGGCGATCGAGGACTTCGATCCCGGGTCTGCGGCTCAGGCGATGGGGAACCGAACCCAGGGCGACGTGCAAGGTCTGATCGACCGCAGGCTCACCCAACTCGAACGCCAGGCCCTCGATGCCGCCGCCTCCTCCGACCTGGCGACCCTCGCACTACAGGAGGAGCTGCAACAGCAGCTGTCGGAGCTACACCCCAAGACCTACAACAACCCGGCCGCCATCGGGTTGGCGTTGCCCGACGACATGTTCAATGCCTATCTGGGGGTGGGGAGCGACGAGTCCGGGGTGCGGGCCGACACGATCCTTCTTGCCCTTGCTCCCACCGATGGCGCCGCCCCGATCCTTGTTTCGATTCCGCGCGACCTGCTTGTCCAGAATCCCTGCACCAGGGGTTGGAGCCGGATCAACTCCGGTCTCGGCGGGTGCGAGGGCTTCGCCTCGGGCACGGAGCTGATCGCGCTTATGGTCGAGGGGTATACCGGTGTTCCAGTCGATCATGTGGTGCGACTCAGTTTCGACGGCTTTGCTTCGGTGGTCACCGCCCTGGGTGGAACAACGGTGTGCACCGATTATCCGGCCAGGGATCCCCGCTCGGGCCTCGCGCTGCCCGGGGGCTGCGTCAACGCCGATGGTTATGCGACGCTCGCCTGGGTGCGATCACGGCACACCGAGCAGCTAATCGACGGTGACTGGAAGGTGGTGTCCGGGAGCGACTTCGATCGTCAGACACGCCAGCAGGACATCCTCTTCCAGCTCGCCGGGAGGATGACGTCATTCGGGTCGCTGGGCTCGCTCAGCTCGACCCTGTCCGCCGTTGCCGGGGCGGTGAGGGTTGATTCGGGCTGGTCGTTTGGTGATGCGGTGGCAACCGCCTGGCAATACCGCGGGATCACTCGTGATGGTGTCAATCGCATTTCGATCAGGGTGAAAGACATACGCACCTCCGGGGGTGCTTTGGTCCTGGCTCCTACCGTCAACTTCAACGAGCTGCTGGCCAACGTGTATCCCCCGGCGGCCGGCTGATCGAGTGTGAATCGGATCGGGGTCGATCTCGGGGGAACGAAGATCGAAGCGATTGCCCTTTCGACCGATGGGGAGGAGCTCGTCCGCTTACGGGTCGCCACTCCGGCCAACGATTATCAGGCGATCCTCCAGGCGATTTCTACCCTGGTCGGCGAGGTGGAAGCGGCGGCAGCACCTACCTTCCCCGCCATCGGGATCGGGACACCGGGGGCGGTGAGTCCTGCCACCGGGCTAATGAAGAACTCCAATTCCGAGGCGCTCAACGGGCGGCCCTTTCCACCGGACCTCGAGAGCATGCTCGGGCGGCCGGTGATCTCGCGCAACGACGCCGACTGTTTCGCACTCTCCGAGGCGCGGGACGGGGCCGGGTCCGGTCGCGACACGGTCTTCGGGGTGATCATCGGCACCGGAGTGGGCGGTGGGATCGTGGTCGACGGTCGGGCGCTGTCCGGGCCCAACGCCATCGCCGGAGAATGGGGCCACAACCCGCTGCCGTGGCCACGGGACGACGAGCGTCCGGGAGTCGAGTGCTACTGCGGTTTGCGCGGATGCATCGAGACGTTCCTTTCCGGCCCCGGATTCGCCGGCCACCATCAGAGTCGTTCGGGCCGGCGCGCCGCTCCCGAAATCGTGGCCGCCGCCCGGGCCGGGGATGTCTCCGCCCGGCGGAGCCTTGCCGACTATGCCGACCGGCTGGCCCGCAGCCTGGCCGTAGTCATCAACCTCCTCGACCCCGATGTCATCGTGCTTGGTGGCGGCATGAGCAACATCGACGAGCTCTACCGACTCGTGCCGGAGACTTGGGGGAGTTACGTCTTCAGCGACACGGTCAGGACACCCCTGGTACGAAACAAACACGGCGACTCGAGCGGAGTAAGAGGGGCGGCCTGGTTGGTCGATCCCGTTACCTAAGGTTTGGGGTGGGGCTGTACCACACCGATCGCCTTTAGAAGCCTGGCCGATCGGCGACGAAGTGTCCTCCTACCATCACCGAGGTGACGTCGCTGGCGGTGGCGGCGAAGACGGCGGCGGCCAGCCAGTGCTCGGGGGCGATTCCTCGCAACCGCTCCGAGTCGAAGTTGATGGTCACGAGGTCGGCGAGGCCGCCGGGGGCGAGTACGCCACCTTCCCACCCGAGGCTCCGGTAGCCGTTGACGGTGGCGGCGCTGAGCAGCTCTTGAAGCGAGTGGTTTCCCCGGCGCAGCGTGGTAAGCCGCTGGTTGAGCTCCACCGCCCTGGTCTCCTCGAAAGGGTCGATGATGGCCTGCGAGTCGCTGCCGATCGCCAACCGCGCCCCGGTGGCAGCCAGCCTCATCGACGGACCAATGCCGTCGGCCAGATCTCGCTCGGTGGTCGGACACAAACATACCGTGGCTTGCGCTTCGCCGAGCAGACGGATGTCATGGTCGGTGAGATGGGTGCCATGCACCGCGGTGAAGTTGGCGTCTACCAGACCGACCGAGGCGAGCAGTTCGGTGGGGGTGCAGCCGTGGACGGCCCGGCAGGCATCGTTTTCTGCCGGCTGCTCGGACACATGAGCATGGACCGGCAGCTGCCGATGCCGAGCCAGCACCGCAACTGCTTGCATCGCCTCCGGGTCGACCGCCCGCACTGAATGGACCGCCAGCGCCCGTTTGGCCTCGGTCCGCCACGACGTGAATCGATCCACCCAGGCTTCGGCGGAGCCATCGGAGAAGCGGGTCTGGAAGGCTTCGAGCGGGAGATAGCGACCATCAAGCCCCCCATGTAGATAGACGCTGTCGATGATGGTCAAGCGGATCCCCGTTAGGCGAGCGGCTTCGACGAGGGCTTCACCCATGGCATGCGGGTTCTCATAAGGGATGCCACCCGGACCGTGATGGAGATAATGGAATTCCCCCACCACGGTGTACCCGGCGGCCACCATCTCTGAGAAGACTCCGGCAGCCAGAACTCGATATGAGTCTGGATCGAGCGCAGCGGCGGCCTCGTACATCTTCTCCCGCCACGTCCAGAACGAGCCCGATCCTTGCTGGCTGCGGCCCCGCATCATCCGGTGGAAGGCGTGGCTGTGGGCGTTGGCAAAACCGGGCAAGGTAAGACCCCAAAGGCTGGTAGCCCCGGCGGGTGGCGACACCCCGGGAGTGACGCTCGCAATATTCTCCCCGTCGACTTCTATCAGCACCCCCTGCTCGGCATCATCGCCGGCCAGCCACGCCTGCTCACACCACAGAGTGGTCACGAACCGACCCGCTTGACAAAGGCTGTTATGCGGGCAACGAAATCATCCTTGTAATGGGCTTCGTATTGCTCCCAAGTGGAGAGGGTGCGAGGGTCGGTGCGGTCGAGGATCAGGGTTCCGTCGAGATGATCGATTTCGTGCTGGAACGTGCCGGCGGTCAGGCCCCGCTTGACCTCCACGTGTTTGACACCGCTTCGGTCCCAGTAGGTCACCTCGATGTTCACATGACGCTCAAGGAGGCCCCGCAGGGGAACGGAAAGGCATCCCTCGTTGATCTCGACCATCTCGTCATCGAGAGGGACAAAAGTCGGGTTGATGGCCACCACCAGAGGAATCTGGGGTTTGTAGGGATAGCGGGGGTTGCTGGCCACCTCGATGGTGGCCATCCGCCATGACGATCCGACCTGGTTGGCGGCGATCCCTGCCCCGGCCGCGTCCCTCATCGTGTCTATCAGGTCATCGATGAGTCGTTGCACGTCACCCGACGCCAGCCGTTCGAGAGGCACCGGAACGGTGCCAGCGCGGAGAATTGGGTGCCCCACCGCCATGATCGGGAGCACCGCCATCGGTCTAGGCGCCCTGAACCATCATCGGTATTTGCACTCCCCGTTCTGCGGCCACGGTCCGGGCCTGGGGGTATCCGGCGTCGACGTGGCGAATGACCCCCATCCCCGGGTCGCAGGTGAGGACACGCTCCAACTTTTGGGCAGCGAGATTGGAACCGTCGGCGACGGTCACCTGGCCGGCGTGGATCGAGCGTCCAATCCCCACGCCGCCGCCGTGATGGATGGAGACCCATGATGCCCCCGAAGCGGTATTGACCATGGCGTTGAGGAGTGGCCAGTCGGCGATAGCGTCTGAGCCGTCGAGCATGTCTTCGGTTTCCCGGTATGGCGACGCCACCGAGCCCGAGTCGAGATGGTCACGTCCGATGACAATGGGCGCCTTCAGGTCGCCTCGGCGGACCATGTCGTTGAAGCGGAGACCCAGGCGATGACGCTCTCCATAGCCCAACCAGCAGATGCGTGCGGGCAACCCTTGATATGCGACTCGTTCGGAAGCCAGCTCGATCCACCGCCGGAGCGGCTCGTTGTCGGGGAACTCTTCCATGACCGCCCGGTCGGTTGCGGCGATGTCGGCGGGATCGCCGGAGAGGGCGACCCATCGGAACGGCCCCTTACCCTCGCAAAACAGCGGGCGGATGTAGGCAGGGAGGAAGCCCGGATAGTCGAACGCCCTTTCGTACCCTCCCAGCCTGGCTTCAGCCCGCAGGCTGTTTCCGTAGTCGAAAACCTCGGCACCGGCGTCCATGAAACCGACCATCGCTTCGACATGGGAGACGATGCTGGCCCGGGCGCGTCTCACGTACCCGTCCGGATCTTCGATTTTCATTCGTTCGGCCGCCTCGGGAGAAAGGTCCACTGCGGCATAGCTGAACGGGTCGTGGGCCGACGTCTGATCGGTGAGGACATCGGCGTCGAATCCCTCCACCAGTAGGCGGGGGAGGACGTCGGCGGCGTTGCCTACCAACCCGACCGACAACGGCCTCCTCTCGGCTTTCGCCTCCCGGCAGAGCCGCAGAGCGTGGGCATAGTCGTCGGCCTTGACGTCCAGATAGCGCGTTTCGAGCCGCCTCTGCACCCTCGCCGGATCGACCTCCACACACAGCGCCACTCCGTTGTTCATCGTGATCGCCAGAGGTTGAGCGCCTCCCATTCCGCCCAGACCGGCGGTGACGGTGATGGTGCCTGCCAGCGTTCCGCCGAACCGTTTGTCGGCGATGGCGGCAAAACATTCATAGGTTCCCTGCAGAATCCCCTGGGTGCCGATGTAGATCCATGACCCGGCGGTCATCTGGCCATACATGGTCAGTCCCAGATGTTCCAGACGGCGGAACTCTTCCCAGGTTGCCCACTCGGGGACCAGGTTGGAGTTGGCGATCAAAACGCGGGGTGCCCATTCGTGGGTGCGGAAGACACCCACCGGCTTACCCGACTGGACGAGCATGGTCTCGTCGTCCTCGAGGGTTCGGAGAGTCGTCAGCATGGCGTCAAGAGCCTCCCAACTGCGAGCGGCTCTACCGGTGCCTCCGTACACGACGAGGTCCTCGGGACGTTCGGCGACGTCAGGGTCGAGGTTGTTCTGCAGCATCCGGAAGGCGGCCTCCTGCGGCCAACCCCGACAGGTCAATTGGGGGCCGGTGGGTGAACGGACAAGACGAGCCATGCCCGCCATTCTGGTCATCCGCGGCGGCTGAGACCTGGCCGCACGTCGCTCGGTATCGTCCCTTCCATGGTGCTGTTGTTGTCCGGATTCGGCGTAACGATCGAGGACGTGGTGGCGGTGGCGAGAGAAGGCGCGGTCGTCGAGATCACCGCCCAAGCCCAAGAGCGCATGGCTGCCTCTCGTCATATCGTCGACCGGTTGGTCGAGGGCGAGCCGACCTATGGCGTTTCGACCGGCTTCGGGGCACTGGCGACGGTCTCGATCCCATCCGAGCGCCGAGCGGCGTTGCAGGTGGCGCTGGTGCGGTCTCACGCCGCGGGTATGGGCGACACAGTGGAAACCGAAGTGGTCAGGGCCATGACCTTCCTCCGGGCTCGCACACTGGGACTGGGATTCAGCGGGACACGGCCCGCAACCGCCCAGGCGCTGGTCGACCTTCTCAACCACCACATTCACCCGCTGGTGCGCGAGTACGGATCACTCGGCGCAAGCGGTGACTTGGCTCCGCTCGCTCACGTCGCCTTGGCACTCATTGGCGAAGGTGAGGTGGAGTGGAGCGGGTCCGTAATGCCGGCCATCGCCGCCCTGCGATCCTCCGGACTCACCCCGATCGTCCTTGCCGAGAAAGAGGGTCTGGCCCTCACCAACGGGACCGATGGCGTCCTGGCGATGCTTTGTCTTGCCGTCGCCGATGCCACGCTTCTGCTCAAGACCGCAGACGTGGTCGCCGCTCTCACTGTCGAAGCGATGCTGGCCACCGATCGCGCCTTTGCCGCCGATCTGTTGGCCCTCCGGCCTCATCCCGGGCAGGCGGCCAGTGGGGCCAACCTCCGCCGGCTGCTCAAGGGTTCACCTTTGGTGGCGAGCCACCGCTACGACGATCCCCGGGTGCAGGATGCCTACTCGATCCGCTGCACCCCCCAGGTCCACGGCGCCGCTCGTGACACCCTCGCCCATGTTCGGATGGTGGCCGATCGCGAGCTAGCCGCGGCGATCGACAACCCCATGGTGCTTCCCGACGGCCGGGTGGAGTCGGGTGGGAACTTCCATGGAGCCCCGCTCGGTCATGCCGCCGACTTCCTTGCCATTTCGCTAACCGATGCTTCGGCGATTGCCGAAAGACGCATGGATCGGATCCTCGACCAGGCCCGTAGCCACGGACTGCCCCCGTTCTTAGCCGATGACCCCGGGGTTGACTCCGGTTTGATGATCGCCCACTACACCGCCGCCTCGATGGTGGAGGAGAATCGGCGCCTATCCACCCCAGCCAGCATCGACTCGTATCCGACCTCGGGAATGCAGGAGGACCACGTTTCGATGGCCTGGGGGGCCGCCCGCAAACTTCGCAAGGTCATCGACAACTACGCCAGGGTGGTGGCGGTCGAGCTGGCCATAGCCGCTCGAGGGGCGGAGTTGCGGGCAGATGTGGGATTGCCGGCGCCGGCTACTCGAAGGGTGATCGAGCGCCTACGAACGGTGGTCCCGGGGCCCGGGCCCGACCGTTACTTGTCCCCCGAGTTGCGCGCCGCCGAGGAATTGGTCTCCGTGGGGGCAGTCCTCGCCGCCGCCGAGGGAGTTACTGGGCCTTTGGACTGATGGCTCAGGTGTTGAGCACCACCACCGGGCAGGGGCAACCGGCCAGCACCCGCTCGACACGGGGGCCGAGGAATAGCCGTCGCGAGGCGGAACGCACCGAGGTGCCGAGAACGACGAGGTCGGCCCCGATCCGACGAGCCGTCTCCAAGATGGCCTCCTCCGGCTCCGGACCCATCCGCACCTCGAGCTCTGTCGAAACCCCGACGGCCTCACCGAGCTGGCGGATTTCGCCGGCGATCTGCTGGCCGATCTCGAGCTTGGTGGCCGGCTCGTCGGTGATCGCCCCCGATAACAGGTCGCTCCCCGAGGGAACGACGTGGACGACGGTCACCAGCGCGTCCGACTCGGCGACGGCGAAAGCCAGTTCCGCCGCTCGGCGGCTGGCCGGGGTTCCATCGGTAGGCAGGACGATCCGCCGCGGCCTCCAATTCCGGTCGACCCCCTCGCCTCGCACCACTAATGACGGCACCGGGGCCAGGCGGACGATCTCGTCGACCACCCCGCCGAAGAGGGCCTCGGACGTCGAGTCCATCTCGGTCGCCCCCAGCACTACCAGGTCGTAGTCGCGGTTGGCCTCGGCCAGCACTGCCGCCACCGCGCTCTTGGCCTCGATCACCCTCCGGGTCACCGCGGTGCGCGATCCGAATAGGAGCTCGACCTCGCCGAGGAAATCGTTCACCTGGGAGCGATCGGCCCTGCTGGCGACCGACATCAAGGTCACCACCAGGCCGTGATTTGCTGCCAGCCTGCCCAACAGCGCCGCCTCGATGATCTGGGGCCCCCCGGCCGGATTGGCCCGGGGCCGCATCGGCAGCAACACCCTTCTGATACCGGCGACCAGCGATCCCTGGACGCTTTCCTCCCGCTTGAGCCGGTCCAGTTCCTCCGCTTCCGGCTCGATACGGCGGAAAGTCGCCCGAAGGGCGAAGGGCGCCGTCAGCGAAGTCACCACTGCCATCAGTACCACCATCGAAAAGACCTCTTGGCTGAGGATCCCGAGCGATAAACCGATGGCGGCGACGATGATGCCTACCGCCCCCCGGGCGTTGAGTCCGGCCCCATAGGCAAGTGAGGTCCAGTGATCCTGGTGGCTGAGCAGGCGGGCTCCCGCATAGGCCCCCGCCACCTTGCCAATGGTGGCCACACCGATCACGATTCCGGCCAGAGTCAACAACCTGGGGTTGGCCAGACTGGGGATGTCCACCTTCAAACCGGCCACGGCAAAGAAGATCGGGGAGAGCACCGCCAGGGTCATCCCCTCCAGCTTCTCGGCCACGTCGGGAGGAAGTCTGCGCATCTGCCCAAAGAGGATCCCGATGGCAAACGCTCCCACGACCGGCTCCAGCCGCAGCCATTGGGAAAAGGCCCCCCAAGCCAACGACAGCAGCACCACCAGAGTCAGGATCCGGTCGCGGCTGTGAAGGTGGTCCTGGACGAAGGCGATCGAGCGTGCCACGACGACCCTCCCCACCAACGCGGTGGCGACGATGAAGACGGCGACGGTGGCAAACCCCTGAAGGATCTCGCTTGCCACGAACCCCCCGGCGGCCGCGAGGCTGGCCACGATCCCGAGCAGTGTCCAGCCAGTGATGTCATCGAGCATGGCGGCGGCGAGCACGGTTTGTCCGATGTCGCGGCGGATGAGCCGGAGGTCGATCAGCACCTTGGCCAGCACCGGTATGGCCGAGATCGACATGGCGGTGGCGAGAAACAATGCGAACAAGCTTCGTTGACTGGGGTCGGCGAGCAGATCGGCGGGGAACACGAGACCGAGGACCAGGCCGGCAATGAAAGGGACGACCAGGCCGCCGATCGCAACCCCTACCGCCGTCCTCGCCTTACGACGGATCAGGGACAGGTCGGTTTCGAGGCCGGTGATGACCAGGAGCAACATGACTCCGATGAGAGCCACCAGCTCGACCAGATGTCCCTGCACCGGTGTCTGCGGAATGACCCAGGCCGCCAATCCCGGGGCCAGCACCCCCAGCACCGACGGTCCCAGCAGAACCCCTGCCAGGATCTCGCCGACGACCGATGGTTGCCCGAGGCGGAGGAACAGCTCCCCGAGCAGACGAGCAGCGGCGAGCAGCGCGACCAGCGCTACCAGAACGTGGAGGACGTCCTGGCTGGGGGCCGCCATGAATGGCGGGATCAAACGAGCTCCAAATCGCGCAGGCGTTCGTAAACCACGTCGCTGTTACTAAAGAAGCGTTGTGGCTCAAAACAGTTCTTCAGGTCATCCGGCGACAAGGTGACCCGGTCGTCATCAGCCAAAAGGTCGTATAGCTGGGAACCCGTATCCCAAGCTCGGAGGGCGTTCTCCTGCACGATCCGATAAGCCGTGTCACGAGCGGTCCCCACCGCCACCATCGCCAGCAACACGGCTTGGCTATAGACCAATCCGCTCGTGGCGGACAGGTTGGCCTCCATTCGCCGCCCGTCGACGACCATGCCATCGATGAGTTGGCGCATCCGTACGAGCATGTAATGCAGGGCGAGGCAGGCATCGGGGACCGCCACCCGCTCGGCCGAGGAGTGGCTGATATCACGTTCGTGCCAGAGCGAGACATTCTCGAAGCCCACGACGGCGTATCCACGGAGCAGCCGCGCCATTCCGCAGATTCGCTCGGCAGTGATCGGGTTGCGTTTGTGGGGCATCGCCGACGAGCCCTTCTGTCCGGGGCGAAACGGCTCTCGCACCTCCCCCACCTCGGACCGCTGCAGGTGGCGGATCTCTGTCGCCATCCGCTCCAGGCAAGCTCCGACAAGAGCAATGGTCGCCAGGAACTCGGCGTGCCGATCGCGAGCCGTCACCTGCGTCGAGGCCGGCTCGGCGATCAAGCCAAGCTGTGAACAGACGTGCTGCTCGATCGATGGTGGAGTGTGGGCGTAGGTGCCAACCGCCCCCGAGATCTTCCCCACGGACACCGTCCGTCTCGCTTCGACCAGCCGCCGATGGCCGCGGGCAACTTCGAACGCCCATCCCGCCACCTTGAGCCCAAAGGTGGTGGGCTCGGCCCAGATCCCATGGGTGCGACCCACCATCACGGTGTCCCGATGTTCGAATGCCTTCTTCCTGACTACGGCAAACAAGTCGGCGGTCGCCGAGATGAGCAGGGTGGCCGCCTCCGCCATGATTGCCCCCGAGGCGGTGTCCAGCACATCGGACGAGGTCAGGCCGTAATGGAGCCATTCCCCATTGGGAGCGATCCGGGCCGAGAGCACATCGACAAAAGCGGCCACGTCGTGGTCGGTCAGCTTCTCCCGTTCGGCAACTTCCTCTGGGGTCGGCGTTGGCACGTCCCGGAGTACCGGCGCCAACCCGATCGGGGCGACACCGAGTTGAGCCCATGCCTCCAGGGCGAGGGTTTCTACCTCCTTCCAGAGGTCGAGACGGTGGGATTCCGTCCACACCGCCGCCATCTCGGGAAGCGAATAACGACCGATCACGCATTCACCATCTCGGCGGAGGGTACCGACCAATCCGCTCCCTCTCACCCCGAACGCCTCGGGGAAGGAAGCCACCAGCCCGCGTTCTCCTAGCCTGGCACTCGTGCGCCGCTTCACCATCCCTCAGGCTCGTCGGATCGCCCTCGCCGCACAGGGTTTTGCCGATCCCCGTCCCGCCGGGCGGATTGATAACCGTCACCTGCGCCGCGTAATTCAACGGGTGGGGGTGGTTCAACTCGACTCCGTCAATGTGGTTGCCCGCGCCCACTATTTGCCGTTTTTCGCCCGGCTCGGCGCCTACCCGATGGAACTGGTCGATCGAATGGCCTGGAGGAGCAGGGAGCTGACCGAATATTGGGCGCACGAAGCCGCCCTTGTCCCGGTGAACCGGTGGCCCCTCTTTCGTCATCGGATGAGGGCCGGGTGGCATCACTGGCCTTCGATGGCCCGTTGGATGGAGGCGAATCCACAGGTGATCTCAGAGGTGATGGCCGAAATCCGACAGCGGGGAGCGCTGCGCCCAGCCGACCTCGATCACCACGCCAACGGGGAGAAAGGACCATGGTGGTCCTGGTCGGACGCCAAGGGTGCACTCGAAGGACTGTTCTTTACCGGTCAGGTGGTTGTGACGGAGAGGGTCAGATTCGAGCGCTACTACGACCTACCCGAAAGAGTGCTGCCGGCCGAGGTGCTCTACACCGAGGTGGATGAAGACGACGCCCGCCGGAGGCTTTTGACCTTCGCCACCCAACATCTCGGAATCGGCACGGTGCCTGACATTGCCGACTATTACCGCATGAAACGGCAGCCGGCCTCGACGATCCTCGCCGACCTGGCGCGGGAAGGGGTGGTCGATGAGGTTGAAGTGACCGGCTGGAAGGGCCCGGTATATATCGACCCGTCGGCTCGTCGTCCGCGCCGGATCGAAGCGGTGGCGCTGTTGTGCCCATTCGACCCGGTGGTGTGGTTCCGACCACGGGCCGAGCGCCTGTTCAACTTTCACTATCGAATCGAGATCTACACCCCGCCGTCCAAGCGGGTATATGGCTATTACGTGTTCCCCATCCTCCTCAACGAAGAACTGGTTGGACGGGTCGACCTCAAGGCCGACCGCCAAGCGGGGATGCTGCGGGTTCGGGGGTCTTACATCGAGCCAGGCCATGATCCTTCTCGGGTGGCGGGACCGGTGGCCGGTGAACTCGTTCTGATGTCCGGCTGGCTGGGTTTGAACGGAGTGGTGGTTGAGGAGCGGGGCGATCTGGCCCCGGCGTTGAGCCGGGCCCTCTAACCGGCAAGGGTTTCTTCGGCCAATTGCCGGCGGTAGGCAGCCAGCTTGTTGGTGAGGGCTTGGTCGCCTATGGCGAGGATGGCCACCGCCAGCAGAGCGGCATTGGCGGCGCCATCAACTGCCACCGTGGCCACCGGGATCCCCGTCGGCATCTGCACGGTCGAGAGCAGCGCATCCAAACCGTTGAGCGACGCTGACAGCGGCACTCCGATCACCGGGAGCAGCGATTTGGCTGCCATCACCCCGGCGAGATGGGCGGCTTTTCCAGCCCCGGCGATAATCACCGAAAAGCCGTCAGCCGCCGCCCCCTCGGCGAAGGCGATCGCCTGCTCGGGGGTCTTGTGAGCCGACAGCACCCTCGTCTCGTACTCCACCTCGAATCGGGCGAGGATCGCTGCGGCCTTTTCCATAACCGGGCGGTCGCTCCCCGAACCCATCAGTATTGCCACCTTCATCGGCGTGAGACGCTAATGGTTTCTTGCTCCAGCCCAGGCGCCGAGGCGATGTCGCGCCGAAGCTGTTTTCCAGCGAAGGTGATCCGGTCGGCCAGCGAATATGCTCGCGACCGAGCCTGAGCCAGGTCTGGCCCGAGACCGACTGCCGACAGCACTCGACCCCCGCCGGTGAAAAGTTGTCCGCCCTGGTTCGAGGTTGCAGCGTGGAAGACCAACTCGCCCTCGCCCATTTCGGGGATGCTGATCGTCTCACCGACAAGAGGGCGGTCGGGATATCCAGCCGAGGCCAGCACCACGCTCACCACCGCCTCCTCGGACCATTCGATGGTTTGCCGAGCGAGGGTGCCTTCGAGTCCGGCCTCGATCAGATCGACCAGATCGGTCTCGAGCCGGGGGAGCACAGCTTGGGTTTCGGGATCACCGAGACGGCAGTTGAACTCCAACACCCGTGGTCCGGCTTCGGTTAATACCAACCCGACATACAAGAAACCCGTGTAAGGGAAGCCATCACCGGACAGAGTGGTGAGGACCGGTCGCATCACCTTCTCGACCGTGTGACCGACCAGCCCGGCCGGCAAGTCGCTAAGTGGCGAGAAGGCGCCCATCCCACCGGTGTTGGGCCCGGCGTCGCCATCGAGTAGCCGCTTGTAGTCCCGCGCCGGCTCGAGCGGAAGCACATCGGATCCCGCGCAAAGGGCAAACAGGCTCACCTCCGGTCCGTCGAGGAAGTCCTCGATGATCACGACCTTTTCACCGAACCAGCCGCTCAGGCAACGGTGCACCCACTCCTCGGCGGCGGCTCGGTGATCGGTGACCAGCACCCCCTTTCCCGCCGCCAGACCATCGGCCTTGACAACGAAGGGACCGGTTCGCCCGTCCAGGTAGGAGATCGCTCTACCTTCGTCGGTGAAAGTGCCCCAATCGGCGGTGGCTACCCCGGCTCGGTCCATCACGTGTTTGGCAAACGACTTGGACCATTCGAGACGGGCAGCGGCCCGGCTCGGGCCCCACACCGGGATCCGCCCGCTCCGTAGATGGTCGACCACACCGGCGGCCAACGGCGCCTCGGGCCCGACCACCACCAGATCTACCCCCCACGCCCTGGCGCTGGCGGCGACCCGATCGCCATCGGAGGCGTCAACCCCACCGATGGTGGGACCTAACGACGCCAGGCCGGGGTTGCCGGGGAGCGAGACCAGTTGATCCACCCGGGAGCTCTTGGCGAGCCTCCAGCCGAGCGCATGTTCTCTCGCCCCCGAACCCAGGAGAAGGATCTTCACCTTTCGACGAGCTGATTCCGCTCAGGACCTACGGACACCCACCCGATGGGAACTCCGGCCTCCGCTTCGATGAACTCTAGGAAAGCTTGAACAGCGGCGGGCAGTTCTCGGTACTGCCTCGTTTTGGAGAGTGGAGTCTCCCACCCTGCAAATTCGGCATAGACCGGCGTGCAGTGATAGAGCACCCGATGCTGCCGGGGAAACTCGGTGAATGTCTCGCCAGCGGCCTGGTAGGCCATGGCCACCTTGATCTCCGAAAAGTGCGAGAGGATGTCGAGTTTGGTGATGAATAGCCGGGTGATGCCGTTGACCCTCACCGCATATCGAAGAGCCACCAGGTCGAGCCACCCGCAGCGGCGCCGCCTTCCGGTCACGGTGCCGAATTCACCACCCAACTCGGTAAGTCGATTGCCAGTGTCATCGGTGAGTTCAGTCGGGAAGGGTCCGGTTCCCACCCGGGATATGTAGGCCTTGGCCACGCCGACCACCGAGGAAACCTCTGTCGGCCCGATCCCGGCTCCGATCAGCGCCCCGCCCGCGGTCGGGTTGGAGGAGGTAACGAAGGGGTAGGTGCCGTGGTCGACGTCGAGCAGGGTTCCTTGTGCACCCTCCAGTAAGACCTGTTTTCCCGACCGCAGCCCCTCCCAGAGGAGAAGCGACGTGTCGGCGACATGAGGGAGGAGTCGCTCGCCGTAACCGAGGTATTCGTCGGCAATCTCGCTCGCCTTCATCGGCAGCTGGTTGTAGACCCGGGCAAGCAGGCGATTCTTCTCCTCGAGCGCCGCCTCAACTTTCCTGCGGAAGATCCCCGGGTCGTAGAGGTCCTGGACCCGTATTCCAGATCTGGCGAACTTGTCGGTGAAGGCCGGGCCGATACCCCGCTTGGTGGTTCCGATCTGATTGCGGCCTAAGTACCGCTCCATCACCGCATCGAGCTTGCGGTGATAGGGCATGATCAGGTGGGCGTTGGCCGAGATCCGCAACAGGGACGGGTCGACGTTGCGTTCGGCCAGCATGTCCATCTCGGCCAACAGAACCTTGGGATCGATGACACACCCCGAGCCGATCACGGGGATGCACCCGGGGTAAAGCACGCCGGAGGGAATCAGGGAGAGGGCAAGCGTTTGCTCGCCGACGACGATGGTGTGCCCGGCGTTATTGCCCCCCTGATAGCGCACTACGAAGTCGGAGGACTTCGCAAAGAAATCGGTCACCCGACCTTTGCCCTCGTCACCCCATTGGGCGCCAAGAACGATGGTGGCCGGCATTGGGGGGGACGGTAGTGGGGAGGCACCACCGAACCGATCGCCGTATCCTCGCTGGCTTCATGCCCAACCTCCCCACCGGTACGGTCACTTTCGTCTTCAGCGACATCGAGGGAAGCACGACTCTTCTCAAACAGCTCGGAGACCAGGCCTACTCCGCACTCCTGGCGACCCATCGCCGCCTGGTGAGGGAGATCTTCGGAAGACACCGGGGCCAGGAGATCGACACCCAGGGCGACGCCTTTTTCTACTCATTTCCCCGGGCGCGGGATGCCGTGGCGGCTGCCGTCGAGGTCCAGCGGGCCCACGCCGGCCAGGCCTGGCCCGAGGGGGTGGCAGTGCGGATGCGGCTCGGACTGCACACGGGCGAGCCTTCGGTGGGTGATGAGGGATATACCGGGCTGGATGTAGTCCGGGCATCACGGATCGCAGCAGTGGGCCGAGGTGGCCAGGTGCTTCTCTCCGAAACGACCAAGGCCATCGTTGCCGGGGATCTCCCGGCAGGGGTCCGTCTCAACGCCCTCGGTGACCAGCGCCTCCGCGACATCGACCGGCCCGAGCCGCTGCACGAACTCCAGATCGAAGAGGTCCCGGTCACATCTGGCGGCCGGCCGGCCAGATCGCCGGATTGGGCCGGCGAACTCGCCTCGTTCGGAATGCGAGCACGAGAGATGATCGAGGGCCGGGTGCTCGCCGAGCTGGCCGACTCTTTCGGGGCGGCGGATCGGAAGCCCCCCCGAAAGAAGCCTTCCAAGTCGGGATCGGTCACCGACCAGATTCGAGACCTTCAGGCGCTGCATGAAAGTGGTGCTCTCACCGACCAGCAATACGAGAGGGCGGTCAACCGGGTGATCGACGAGGACGGGTAGCCATCGCCCCGTAACAGTCCGTTAACAGTCGTGCAACGGGGGAGAAACGGCGTTTCGATACAAACCCAACGTTCCAGGCGAATGACAAGGAGCTAACCAATGGCCAAGACGGCGGCGGATGTCCTGAGGATGGTTGGTGAGGAGGCATACGAGTTCGTTGACCTCCGGTTCTGCGACCTCCCCGGGCAGGTGCAACATTTCACGATCCCCTCCAAGCAGTTGACCGAAGAGGGTTTCGAAGAGGGCTACGGCTTCGACGGCTCGTCGATACGCGGCTTCCAGGCCATCCAGGAGTCGGACATGCTGCTCATCCCCGACCCCTCCTCCGCCGTCGACGACCCGTTCCGTTCCCGCAAGACCTTGCTGCTCTATTGCTTCGTCCACGACCCCCTCACCGGGGAGCCCTACGACCGCGATCCTCGTTACGTCGCCAAGAAGGCCGAGATCTATTTGAAGAGCACCGGGATCGCAGACACCAGCTACTGGGGTCCCGAGGCGGAGTTCTACATCTTCGATTCGGCTCGGTTCGCCCAGAACCAGTTCTCGGCGTATTACTTCGTCGACTCCGAAGAGGGGGCGTGGAACTCGGGCCGGGACGAGGCGGGCGGCAACCTCGCCTATAAGCCTCGTTACAAGGAAGGATATTTTCCGGTCCCGCCTACGGACCACTTCCAGGATCTGCGTTCCGAGATGACCGCGGCTTTGGAGACGGCCGGCATCGAAATCGAAGTCCAGCACCACGAAGTAGGGACGGCCGGCCAGGCCGAGATCGACATGCGTTTCGACACCCTCCTGCGCATGGCCGACAAGGTGACCCTCTACAAGTACATTGTCAAGAACGTCGCCTGGGCACATGGCAAGACCGTGACCTTCATGCCAAAGCCGATCTTCGAGGACAACGGCTCAGGCATGCACACCCACCAGTCGCTGTGGAACAACGACAGGCCGCTCTTCTACGACGAGGCCGGCTATGCCGGGCTGTCCGACCTAGCCCGGTGGTACATCGGGGGCCTGCTGAAACATGCCGCCGCCATCCTGGCCTTTGCCGCCCCCACCACCAACTCCTACCGGCGCCTGGTGCCCGGCTATGAAGCACCGGTCAACTTGGTCTATTCATCCCGTAATCGGTCGGCGGCCATCCGGATCCCTCAGTACAGCCAGAAGCCGGCGGCCAAGCGGTTGGAATTCCGGTGTCCGGACCCGTCCTGCAACCCCTACCTGGCCTTCTCGGCGATGCTGCTCGCCGGCCTCGACGGTATCCAAAACCGGATCGAGCCGATGGCCCCGGTCGACAAGGACATCTATGACCTGCCGCCGGAGGAGCTGAAGGGCCTCCCTTCCGTCCCGGGAAGCCTCGACGAAGCCCTCGCTGCCCTCGAAGCCGACAACGAGTTCCTGCTGGCCGGCGGAGTGTTCAGCCGGGGCCTGATCGAAACCTGGATCGACTACAAGAGAGCCCGCGAGGTGGATGCGATCCGGTTGCGGCCCCACCCTTACGAGTTCTACCTCTTCTACGACGTCTGAGGTCGCAGCTCAGAAGATCTCCGGACACCAGGGTGGGGGATCCCAGCCGAACATGCTGTCCGCCAGGGTGAGGGTGTGGTGGTCGGCAGCCAACCGCCCGGCTCGAGCCATGCCGCGGAATCGGGCCCAGCCGAGATAACAGGCGCCCAGGTCTTCGAGGTCGAGGACCAGATCGGGCTCCTGGTCGGTCACCCGACACAGGGCCCCTTCCGGACCGCCCTCCAGGTGGACGCGTATGGGTCTTTGCCGGCGCGGGTCGTGGGCCTCAATAACCAGAGCACCCGTCGTTTGATACCGGCGGGCGGCGAGGGCAGCCACCGGATCAACCAGCCCCACCCAGATCGATTCACTGCGGTGTTGCTTGACCCGACGGGGGTCGGCCAGCATGTCGAGGACCGGATCGGCGGTCGAGCGAAGGTCGGCCTTCACCGTCGCGATCAGATCCTGATTGAGCACGAAGCTCCACAGGCCAGCCCAGGACTCGGGGTTTAGCCCGACCAGGTGGAGGACGATCAATTCGCCGATGGCATTGCCGTCCTCCCAGCGCGCCTTTTGCCGGTATATGACGTACCCGTCGCCCTCGCTGGTGACGGCATATCTGGTGGCGCTCGCCCCACCCCGATCCTCGGGAGGGTCGGCAAACCAGCGCG
The DNA here is from genome assembly GCA_052390035.1 of Actinomycetota bacterium. Taxonomy (GTDB): domain Bacteria; phylum Actinomycetota; class Acidimicrobiia; order Spongiisociales; family ZC4RG35; genus JBQTHI01. The sequence goes on from JBQTHI010000109.1 coordinate 35,462, forward strand.
ATTCCCACCAACCCTCCGTACGGGAATAAAAGCCGGGCCACACCTTGCGGGCCAGGTCGTGGATGTCGGGGAGGACTTTTCTTGCCTCATCGGGGCCGATCAGCCGGACTCGGGCGGGCGTCGGCGCCAGACGATGGAACGACGTCCGAGTCCGCGGTATCGCCATCTCCACCTGATCGGCGGCAGCGCCGTAGCCAAAACGTCCATAGATGGAGGATTCCGAGGCCCACAACGCCGCTACCGGCTCCCCTCGGTTGGCGACGTCGTCAAGATGGGCACCGATCATGCGGTTGAGCAGCCCCTGACGGCGGTGAGTGGGCAGCACCGCCACCATGGTGGTTCCTCCCGCCGCCACGTTGCCGCCCGGGACGGTTAGATCAAGCGAAAAGGCGCCGGAGGTTCCGACCATCTCACCGTCGTCGAAAGCGCAGAAAGATCGCTCTGGCTCCCAAATGCGGCGAAATCGCTCCAATCCGTCGGGACTTGGGTCACGACCGAAGGCGGCTCCCATGACCCGGCGCATCGCTTCCGCATCGGTCGGAAGGGCGGCCCGAATCTGGATGGCCATCAGCCGCAACTCCCGGTCAAGCGACGGCGGCGATCGAATCGGCCACCGCCGCCACCGCCTGGTCGAAGGCGGTTATGGCTGCCCGGCGGGCCTCACCGGTGTCGGGGGAAGGCGCCCGCAGCCCGGCGAGGGCCGAGTTGGCAGCATCGGCGGCCTGCTGCATGGCCGCCACCACCGCGGCGTGGGCGTCGGTGAGGGGTGGAGGCGGAACCAGCGCCGCCACCTCCCCGACGAGCCCCGAAACGCCCTCCGCCACTTGGATGAAGACCTCCTCGGCTTGATCGAAACTGACCGTCCGAGGACTGGCATCCCACCCGCTGTTGGCCCCGGCTAGCTGGGTGTGAAAATCGGTCAGCCGGGTCTGGAACTCCGCCAGTTGATCGAGGTAGGCCTGGGTGGTCTGATCGATGGCGACGGTGCTAGTCGTCTGGGTCGTGGTGGTTTGGGTGGGGAGGGTGGTGGACGTCCCGTCGCCGGGAAACGAGGTCGCGGTAGCGGCAGAGGGCAGCTCACGGACAAACAGGTAGGTGAAGGCGACCATGGCCAGCACGACCAGGGGAAGGATCCAGCGGCCGGGTCGGGGGTCGTAACTGGAGGTCATCTTGAGGTGGGGAAGGGTAGCGGCGGCAGGTCTCTTGAAACCGGACCCGGCGAGCCGTACTTTCGACGGATGACACCACCCGGTCCCGACGATGAGCGATTCGAACACATTCCCTGGGAGCACCTGAGGCCTGCTTCGAACGACCGTCGCTGGTCGGTTTACGCGGTGGCGGGTGCGATCGTGGTGGGGGCATTGGCGTTTTCTTTTGCCCGGGACGGTGGTCAGGAGGGGATGGCGATTCCGGCGACCGGGGCTTCGGCGACGACGTTGGCGGTTGGCGGCGACGAAGCGGCGACCACACCGACGGCGTCGGTGACCACCACTTCGATCGGAGCCGCGGTCAGCGAAGCCGATCTCATGGCGGTTCCTCCCGACCGGCTGGCGGCCGAAGCGGCGGCCTGGGCCGAGTGGGTCACCCGTATCTACCTAACGATCGATGGGAGCGAAATCACCGCCGGTACGCTCGAGGAGGTTCTCCCCCCGGGACTACCACTGCCCGCCCCCTCGGATGGCCAGCGGCTGTTCGTAGAGTGGGTCCGCACCGTCGAGGTGGCGGAAAGCGGGATCGCCGAGTTCAGGGCGGTGGTCGCCGCCAGAACGTTGGGGGCCATCGGCGAGCAGTCGTACGAGCGATTGCCCGACCGGGCGTTGGAATGGAGACTGCACTGGACGCCGGATGGATGGTCGGTCGTCGACCTGCCTAATCCGGTTGAATTTCCCCGACTGGTGCCACCCGGCGACTTGACGGCCGGTGAATTGACCGAGGCGGAGCTGCCGCACCCGGTGATCCAGGCAGCCAGCGAGCTCGGCGAAGTGAGAGAAGGGTGGTCGGAGGGGGAGTTGTTTCGAGTCGTGGTCGAACTGGTAGATCCTTTTGGTGGGCGCTGGCCTGCGGTCTTGTGGTACGACTCCGACGGCCAACGGGTCGACCGACCCTAGCCGTAGTGATCTTCGAGGATTGCCACTGCCTCCGAGACGATCTCGCCCCACTCAGCATCCTGCGTTTTGGACACCGTCACGAAATTGGCGGTTAAAAAGACGCTGGTGACGCCGGGCAGATCAAGAAGTTGTTGGGCCATGGGGCTTTCCGCCGGTTTCCCGGCCATGTATGTCATTGGACCTCCGACCGGCTGGCCCACGACGAACTTCACGGCGTTGGGATTGGGAGTCGACTCGACAGAGATCACGAACGTTTTATACCAGCAAGAGAGTGCTTGATGAGGGTAGGGGTTGACGTGGGCGGCACCTTCACAGACCTGGTCGGTTGGGACGGGGCGAGACTGGCCACTGCCAAGGTGCCAACCACCTTGGATCAAGGAGAAGGGATCGGACTGGGGTTGGGCTCCCTTTCCGGAGGTGCCGCCGTTCAGCTCCTTTTGCACGGGACCACCGTCGCCACCAACGCCCTGTTGGAGCGAAAAGGGGCGAAGACGGCCTTGATCACCGATGCCGGTTTCGAGGACCTGGTCGAAATCGCTCGCCAGGACCGCCCTTCTCTCTACGACCCTTTTGCCGATCGTCCCGCAGCATTGGTCGAGCGCGAGGATCGATGGGGTGTGGATGACGAGCTGGAATTGCTCCTCTCCGAAAGAGGTCCGGAGGCGGTCGCCGTGGCTCTGCTCAACTCGTACCGCGACGGCGCCGCCGAACTCGCCATCGGCGAACGGGTGCGCACCATCCTCCCTCGTGTCTCATTGAGCCTTTCCCACCTGGTGAGCGGAGAGTTCCGGGAATACGAGAGGACCGCCACCACCGTCCTCAACGCTTATCTCCAGCCACCGGTAGCCCGCTACCTCGACGCCCTCGAAGGGCGGACGGCAGGAGTGGTAGAGCGACTACTGGTCATGCAGTCGAATGGGGGCCTCACCTCGACCCGGGGAGCTTCCGACCTGGCCGCCTCCATCCTCTTGTCGGGACCGGCGGGCGGGGTCATGGCAGCCGCCGCCTGTGGTGCGGCCCATGGCTGGGAGCAGTTGATCTCTCTTGACATGGGAGGCACCAGCACCGACGTGGGCCGCATCGAGGCGGGCCGTCCGGCGATGGGATCGGAACGTTCGGTAGGGGGAATGACCTGTCGGATGCCGAGCATCGCCATCCATACCATCGGGGCTGGCGGAGGGTCGGTGGCCTGGGCCGACTCCGGGGGAAGTCTGCGGGTCGGTCCACAAAGCGCCGGTGCCCATCCGGGTCCGGCCAGCTACGGGCAGGGCGGCAGCCGGCCGACGGTGACCGACGCCAACCTCGTCGCCGGCCGCCTCGGGGTGGAGCGGCCCCTGGCCGGAGGGATCCGGCTCGATGTTTCCCGCGGGCGAGAGGCGATAGCCCGCCTCGGTGACGAGCTGGGCATGGACGTGGGCCGTACCGCCATGGGCATTCTGGAGGTGGCGAACGCCCTGATGGAACGAGCCGTTCGCAAGGTCTCCATCGAACAAGGGGCAGATCCTCGACGGTCGCCGCTCTTGGCATTCGGCGGCGCCGGGGCCCTCCACGCCACCTCCCTTGCCCGCCGGCTGGACATGCCGGCGGTGCTGATCCCGCCACACTGCGGAGTTTTCTCCGCCCTCGGCCTGTTGTTGAGTCCGACCAGGACCGATGTCAGCCGTACCGTATTCACGGAGGAGGGCGATCCGCTGATCGCTCGCATCGCCTTGGTGTTGGACGAAGCATCGAAAGCCTTCAGGCAGGCTGTTGGCGAAAATCCCGAACGTACCGAGTGCCGCCTCGACATGCGGTACCGCGGCCAGTCGCACGAAACGACGGTCGAGTTCCGGGAAGGCGATGGCTGGCCGTCGTTGATAGAGCGTTTTCACCAAGCCCACCTGCAGGCCAACGGGTTTTCCCGACCGGGTGAGGTCACGGAGATAGTAACGATTCGGGCGGCCGCTCTCAGGCCGCCGGTGGTGTCGTGGAGCTCGATACCTTGGCGATTCGAGGAGTCATCCGCTGAGATCGGCGAGCGTGGCTTGGTCGACGGCGATCGGGTCCGGCGATGGTGGAGACCCGCCCTCCGCCCCGCAGACGAGGTAATCGGTCCGGCTGTAATCGAAGAAGAAGAAGCCGCCACCTTGGTTGGCACCGGTGAGAGGGCCCAGGTCTTGGAGGACGGTTCGATCGAGGTGACCTGGTGATCGACCCGATCACCCTCGAGGTGGCCCGAAACCGATTCGCCGCCTTGGCCGACGAGATGGGCTTGGTGCTCCGGCGCACCTCCCATTCGCCCAACATCAAGGAGCGCGCCGACTGTTCGGTGGCGATTTTCCTCGCCTCCGGTGAAATGCTGGCGCAGGCGGAGCACATTCCCGTCCATCTCGGTTCAATGCCGGCCTCGGTAGCGGCGGTGGCGGAACGATTCGACCCTCACCCGGGCGTGCAGTACGCGGTCAACGATCCCTATGCCGGCGGAACCCATCTCAACGACCTCACCCTGGTGAGGCCGGTGTTTGCGGAGGGGAGACTGGTGGCCTGGGTCGCCAATCGTGCTCACCACGCCGACGTCGGGGGCGAGGCGCCGGGGTCGATGCCCGCCCATGCCACGGTGCTCGAGCAGGAGGGCCATGTGGTTCGGCCGATGGCGGCGGTGGAGAATGGTCATTGGGATCCGGTGTTTCATGGCCCATTCATTGCGGCCACCCGCACCCCCGGGGAACGGGAGGGCGACCTCGCCGCCCAGATGGGCGCCAATGAGGTGGGGGCATGGCGGCTTGCTGCCCTCATCGACGAGATGGGCGTTGCCGAGTTCGAGCGGGTCGCCGCCGCATTGCTCGACTACGGCGAGCGACGCATGCGATCGGCCCTGGGGGCGCTGCCCGACGGCACCTTCCGTTTCGAGGACCTGATCGAATCCGGTGACAACGACGTAGCCATCCGAGTGGCGGTTCAAATCGGGGGCGGAGAACTCTCTGCCGACTTCGCCGGAACCGGCCGGCAGGTAGCCGGCAACCTGAACGCGGTCGAAGCCGTGACCAGGTCGTGCCTGTATTACGCAGTGCGGGTGGCGGCCGATCCCACCATCCCGGCCAATGGCGGGTGTTATCGCCCCCTCCACCTATACGCTCCCGCCGGGACCCTGGTGAATGCCCTTCCACCAGCGGCGGTGGCGGCGGGCAACGTCGAAACCAGCCAGCGGATCGCCGACGTGCTGCTTGGCGCCCTCGCCCAGGCCGCCCCGGATCGGGTGCCGGCGGCCTCCCAGGGGACGATGAACAACGTCCTACTTGGGAACGACGACTTCGCCTATTACGAGACGCTGGGCGGCGGGCAAGGAGGACGACCGGGCAAGGCAGGGCAGTCGGGAATCCACACCGGGATGACCAATACCCGCAACACCCCGATCGAGTCTCTTGAGGCCCATTACCCCTTCCGCGTCCGCCGATACACGCTGCGCCGAAATTCGGGAGGAGTCGGAGAGTTCCCCGGAGGTGAGGGGCTTGAACGCGAGATCGAGTTTCTGGTGCCGGCCGTGCTGTCATTGATCGGCGAGCGCCGCCGCCATCAGCCGTGGGGCCTGGCAGGCGGGGGGCCGGGGGCATGCGGCGAGGACTGGCTGCTCCGCCCTGGAAGATCCCCGGAACGGGTACCCGCCAAGGTCACGATCGACGTCCAACCCGGCGACCGTCTCCTGGTCAAAACCCCCGGCGGCGGCGGTTGGGGTTCGGCCTAACCGTCTGGAGACGGGTTTCGGCGTAGAAAACCGTCGCATAGCGACGTTTTTCTACGCAGAAATCCTGATAGAACAGGGGTTGTGACCATGATCGATGAGTTGCGCCGGGCCCTTTCCGAGGAGCGGGTCCTCGACACCCCGTTGGCGCGGCACCTCTACGCCAAAGATGCGGGGGTCTACCGAGGGGATGCCTCGGTGGTCGTCTTGCCCCTTACCACCGGCGAAGTAGTCGACGTCGTGAAGATTGCTGCTCGTCACCAGGTCCCGCTGGTCGCCCGGGGAGCAGGGACCGGCCTGGCGGCGGGAGCCGTGCCTTTGGAGGGAGGGATCGTCCTCTCGACGACCCGCATGAACCAGATCGGCGACGTGGATCCGATCAACCGCACGGCCTGGGTTGGTCCGGGTGTGATCAACCTTGACCTGTCGCGGGCAGTCAGTCACTTGGGGCTTCACTTTGCCCCTGACCCATCCTCCCAGGCGGCCTGCACCATCGGTGGCAACGTCGCCAACAACTCCGGCGGACCCCATTGCCTTTCCGAAGGCTCCACCGTCAACCACGTCCTGGCTCTCGAGATGGTGCTGGCGGATGGCTCGGTGGTGACCGTGGGCTCGCCCGCGCCCGACCCGATCGGACTCGACGTTCGAGGGGTGGTAGTCGGTTCAGAGGGAACCCTGGCGATTGTGACGGCGGCTCTGGTCAAGCTCACCACCAACCCTCCCGACGTCCGCACGTTGCTCGCCTCTTTCAGCCGGGTGGCGGACGCCGCCGCCACAGTTTCGGGGATCATCGCCGCCGGGGTGGTGCCGGCGGCCCTTGAGATGATGGATCAGAAGATCACCCAGGCGTGTGAAAACTTCATACACGCCGGGCTACCCACCGATGCCGCCGCCATCCTCCTCGCCGAGGTGGTCGGGGAGACCGCTGCGGTCGACGCTGAGGCCGATCTGATCAAATCGATTGCCGTCGAGCAGCAGGCCCGCAGCGTGATGCTGGCCGCCGACGAGGCCGAACGGGCTCTTCTCTGGAGGGCACGAAAGTCGGCGTTTGGGGCGGTTGCCCAGATAGCACCGAATTACTACCTGCATGACACAGTGGTGCCGCGCACCAGGCTGGTCGACACCCTTGAGCGGATTTACGAGGTGGGCGATCGTTATGGACTCACCATGATGAACGTGTTCCACGCCGGTGACGGAAACCTTCACCCGCTGATGATCTTCGACGCCGGTGAGCCGGGGATGATCGACCGGGTAACCGCCGCCTCCGACGAACTCGTCAAAGCGTGCGTCGAAGCCGGCGGAGCGCTCAGCGGCGAGCACGGGATCGGACGCGAGAAGAGAGATCTCATGCCGCTCCTGTTCTCCCCGATCGACCTCGACGCCCAGGCTCGGATCAAAGAGGCCTTCGACCCCGACGGCCTTTTCAACCCGGGCAAGATCCTTCCCCGCGGTGCACGCTGCTTCGACACCGGTGGCGGCCTCCCGGATGGTGCCTGGGTGTGAGCACGATCAGGGCCGCCCTGGCCAGGGTGGCGAACTCGCTCACCACGCCGGGGCCGGGGATGCCGGCCGCCGACCTTTTGGTCGCCCCAAGGACCGCCGAAGAGCTGGCGGCCGTCCTCGAGCAGGCGACGATATCCGGTCTGAAAGTGCTGATCTGGGGTGGAGGTACCCATCAGGGGTTGGGATACCCATTGGCCCCCGACCTCATCGTCTCCGTGGCCAACCTCAACCGGATCGTCGCATGGGAACCCGAAGACCTCACCCTCGTGGCCGAGCCGGGAGTGGCGGTCGCCGAATTGGAGACTTTGCTCGCCTCCAAGGGCCAAACCGCCCTCCTCCCCGAAGTGCCCGGACATGGAACCCTCGGCGGGACCTTGGCCGCCGGGTTGTCGGGCTACCGCCGGGGAAGGTACGGCCCCACCAGGGACCGGATCCTCGAAGTCACGCTGGTGACCGGCGACGGTCGAATCGTCAAGGCGGGAGGCAGGGTGGTAAAAAACGTCACCGGGTATGACCTTCCCCGGCTGGTCGTCGGCTCGCTCGGCTCTCTGGGGGTGATTGTCTCAGCCTGTCTCAAGCTGTGGCCTACCCCAGAGGCAGTTGCGACCGTCATCGTTGACGATTCCGACCGGGCCGCGTTGGTCTACCGTCCTCTCGCCGTCCTGGCCTCGCCGACCAAGACCCAGATCTACCTCGGTGGTACTCCGGCCGAAGTTGACGATCAGGCGAGACACCTGGGAGGCGAGCGAGTCGATGAGCTCGTCTGGCCCCCACCGCTTCCGGGACCGCTCCATTGGTCGCTACGGATCCCCCCGGCACAAGGAGCGGAGGCCATCGGGCGCCTCCCGTCCGCTTGCGCCTATCTCCATCAGGTCACCGTAGGTGAAATTGCGGTGGCCACCGAAACGATCGAAGGAATGGCGGCGGTGAGATCCTGGGCCGAGTCGGTTGGTGGGCGCCTGGTCCTCACTGCCGGGACGGTCGACGGCTTTGATCGGTGGGGTACCCCGCCTCAAGGCCTCGACCTGCAGCGGCGCCTGATCGCCGGATTCGACCCGGCCCGGGTGCTGAACCCGGGGCGCTTGCCCGGACGTATTTGATGACCGGACGTATTTGATGACCGGACGTATTTGATGATCGGACGTATTTGATGACCGGTCGAATCTGATGAGCGCCTGGGTTACCGAGCGTGCCCCCACGCAGACCGAACTCGCCACCTGTGTCCAGTGTGGCCTCTGCCTCCCTCACTGCCCGACCTTCCGGCTCACCGGGTTGGAGACGGCTTCGCCGCGTGGCCGGATCGCGGCGATGCGGGCGGTGGCCGATGGGGTGATCGCACTCGACGCCGAATTCGAGGAGGTGATGACGTTTTGCCTCAACTGCCGCGCCTGTGAGGCGGTGTGTCCCAGCTTCGTCCCGTTTGGCCGGGTAATGGAAGGCGCCCGAGCCGAGCTAACCGCCCAACGCCCGAGTTCCCAACGGCGACTGCGACATTTCCTGCTGGGCCGAGTGCTGCCTCAAACCGCCCTGGTGAGACTGGCAACGTTCTTTGCGGTTTACGCCCAGAGGACCGGGTTGGTCGGATGGCTGAAAGGTGGTGTCGGTCGAAGCGCTCGGGGTCTGCGGCCGCTCTCGCGACGTTTGCCGCGCCGGCCCACCATCGCGGTTCCGTCGGTTGTTCGGGGGACGGTCGGCTTGCTTACCGGCTGTGTCATGCAGTCCTGGTTTGCCGGGGTCAACCAGGCGGCGGTTGATCTCCTCACCCGGGCGGGATATCAAGTGGTGGTCCCCGACCAGCAGACGTGTTGTGGTGCGCTGGCGGTTCACGACGGCGATGTTGTCGACGGCGACCGTCTCGCCCGCCGCAACATGGCGGCTTTCGCCAAAGTGGACCGGGTGGTGGCCACCGCCGCCGGGTGCAGCGCCCACCTCAAGGACTATCGCCACCTCGGGGAGGAGGGCGCCGATCTCTCCAGTCGGGCGGCCGACATCACCCAGATCGTCTCCGAGGCGATTGAGGCCGGTCACCTGCCGCTCATCGATCGGGCGTCGGGAAAGGTGGTCGTCCATGATCCCTGCCATCTGCGTCATGCCCAGGGGGTCACCGCCGCCCCGAGACGGATCCTCGCCGCCGCCGGTTATCAGGTCGTCGAGATCGACCCAGACGGGATTTGCTGTGGTGCGGCTGGGGTCTACAGCCTGATGAGGCCCGAGGCTGCCCACCAGCTCGGCATGGACAAGGCCAACCAGATCGTGACAACCGGGGTGCGCCTGGTCGCCTCGGCCAACCCGGGCTGCGACATGCAGATCAGAAGCCACCTCGACCGGGGCTACCGGGTTGTCCACCCGATTGAGCTGTATGCCGAAGCCCTGGGTGCCGAAGGCGCCTAGCGGCGCCTCGGTATGCTCGCTCACCGTATGGCGGTCTGCCTCTGAACGAGCCTGGTGCGAACCCGTTCATTGCGGACCGGCCGAGTGGCTGGCGGCACTATGCGCGCCTGGCGGCAAATTCGTTCGTCACGATGCTCGATCTTTCACTCTTCGCCCTCGGAGCGGCATTGGTCGGTCTGGGGGCCTCTTTGCTGCTGGCTGGTTTCGGGTTGGTTGATCGCGACTCCGGGCTGTCGACAGGAAGCGGCCTGGTCACCGCACTGGTACTCGTGGTGATCGGCACCTTCTCAATGGGGATTGCCGCGGAGGGCCCGGCCCGCCGCACCCTGGCGTCGGTCCGTTCCGAGATTGAGCGATCGGTCAGTCGGGCCCTCGCCTCGGTGGCGGTTGGGATCGTGCTGGTGGTAGCAGCCTCTTCTCTTCGTCGTTACGCGGTCGATTTTCCTCCGCCACTGACCACCGGCGTCGATCTCATCCGGGCCACCGGCGTGGCCGGTTTGTGGCCAGTACCGGTGATCGGTGTACCGCTCGCTTGGGGTGTGCGTCAGGCCGCCCTCTTCGGGAAATACGGCTTGGAAGCCGAGCTGCCGATCCTCTTCACGGTCTGGGTGATTGCCCTCATCGCTCTCCGATAGCAGGTCGGGGAACCACCTTCTCGTATACGAAGTGTGGATGACGGAGTTCCATCCTCTCTTCGATGAGGGCCGTCTCCAACCATCCGACCCGGGGGATCATGGCCATCAGCCTGGTGGCGCCCTTCTCCTCTGCCAGGTCGATGAGGGCCCTGACCGCTCGATGGGCGTCATCGGGAGTAGTGATCAGCAGCGAAACCCATAGTTCGTGGTGGTCCTCGTCGACGACGGCCCAGCCAGACGGACAGGTCCACAGGCTCCGCTGGCGGGCGGCCTCGACCAGGTCGGCGGCGGTGAGCCGGCGAAACGACCAGCCGTCGGCGCCGTAGAGGCCATGGCCGGTACGAGCGAGGGAGCCCACCGACCAGACCATGAAACCTGGCTCTGCTTCGGCGGCCGGTGCCAGATCAAACCGTTCAGGACCGGCCAGCCGTCGTCCCCCATTTGATTCAACTCCCTGGGTGGCAAAGGACCGGGAAACCATGACGAATCGAGCGATTCGCCGGTAGCCGAGCTTTGCCACCTGAGCCTGGGCCACATAGTTGTTCTCCTCCGTGGAGAGCCGGATGACGGCCGCCCCGCGTCTCGTAGCCCAGTCGACGCCGTAGTGGTTGAGCTGTGACCCGACTCCCTGACGGCGATGATCGGCGTGGACCCGAGCTCCGGACAACCACGCCTCCTTCCCCGACATCATCCGGACGTGCACGACCGCCACCGGCGAATCGTTTCCGTCGACTGCCACCAACGCCTCTCCGTCGGGTTGGTCGAGCCAGTTCAGATATTCGTCGGGGACATAGTCGCCCCAATCGAAGGTCTCGGTGGTGAAGGCGGCGATCGCATCCCGATCGGATGCCCGGCCGGGCCGGATTATCAACCCGGTCGCCATCTTCACATCCGGTCGGGAATCTCGATACCAAGGGTGTCGAGAGCCAAAGTGAGGGTACGAAGAGTGAGATCGGCAAGGCCGAGCCAGGAGGCCTGCCGGGCTGGGTCCGCTTCATCAAGGATGTGACAGGCGTCATAAAAGCGGTTCCAGGTGGAGGCGAGGTCGTAGGCGAACTCCGCCACGTGGTTGGGGGCACGCAGTTCGGTAGCTCGGCCAACGGCTGGTGGCAACTGGAGCAACTGCAACATCAGGTCTCGTTCGGCCTCCACCACCGGCGCCATCACCGGGCCCGGGCGCAGTCCACGTGCTACGGCTTTGCGTTGGATCGATCGGATGCGGACCGCCCCGTATTGGAGATAGGGGCCGGTCTTTCCTTCAAAGGAGGCGAAGCGGCCCGGGTCGAAGAGATAGTCGGAGTTGCGGTTGTTAATGAGATCGCCGAATTTGAGCGCCGCCACCCCCACCAGGTGGGCGATCTGCTCTCGCTCCCCGGCCGGGTAATCCTGGGCGATGTCGGCCTCTTCCAGTTTGGCTCGAGCCGCCGTCTCAACGAGTCTGATCAGGTCGGACAGGCTCACCACCCCGCCGGCGCGAGTCTTGAACGGTTTGCCGTCGCTGCCATTCATGGTGCCGAAACGGATGTGCTCGAGGTGTACGGAAGGAGGAGCAATGCCCGCCAAACGGGCGGCGCGGAAAACCTGCTCGAGATGATCCGATTGACGGGCATCGACCACATACAACGCCAAGTCGATGTCGAGGTCGTTGATCCGCAGGTCGACCGTGGCCAGATCGGTCGTCGAGTAGAGGAAGCCCCCGAGCGAAGTCTCCAGGATCAATGGTGGCAACTCTCGTTTGTCCCCGGCTTGGTCGACGCTGACGATCAGTGCTCCCTCGCTTTCCACGGCCAGACCCTGATGGCGAAGCCTTTCAACCAAAGGGGCGAGCCGATCGGCCACGTCCGATTCGCCATACCAGAGGTCGAACTCCACTCCTAACGATGAGAAGTCGGCGCGCTGGCTCACCTCGGATACGCGTTTCATGTGTCTCCACAACGCCACATAGCCGGGCCGCCCCTGTTGAAGCTCGACCGTCGCCCGGCGGGCTCGTTCGGCCCACTCCTCGTCCGTGTCCGACCGCTCGGAGGCAGCCGGGTAGATCTCCTGGAGATCGGCCAGCGTCACCGGCGATCCATCCGGATACGGACCGTCGTAGGTGGAGTCGAAGTAAGGCAGGTCTGGATGTCGCTCCTCGATGGCGACGATGAGAAGACCCATTTGCAGACCCCAGTCACCAAAGTGGGGATCGCGGATCACGCGGTGGCCGAGCAGATGGAAGAGGCGGGCGAGGGAGTCGCCGATGATGGTGGCCCGCAGATGGCCTGCGTGCATGGCCTTGGCGACGTTGGGCCCCGCGTAGTCGACCAGGACCACCAAAGGTGGCGAGGCACGAGGGATCCGCAGCAGCGGGTCGGTCTCGGTTCTTTGGGTTTGCTCGGCGAGGAATTGATCGGTGACGGTGAGGTTGATGAAGCCGGGACCGGCCACTTCCACCTTGGCCAGGGCGGCTCTGGCCGGTTCGACCCCGGCCTCAAGCTGGGCGGCGATGCGGTCGGCCAGGTGACGGGAGTTCTCCGAAGCGACCTTGGCAGCCGCCAGCGCACCATTGCACTGGAACTGGGCGAGCTCAGGACGCGACGACACCACCACCTTCCCGAATTCGGGGTTGAGCCCGGCGGCGGCAAACGCCTTTCCAACCAGGTCGGACAGCTCGTCGAGCATCGACATCGCGGGCGCCATTGTGGTCATCCCGCCGGCGGACCGGCCCTAACCGACCGGATCCGTTCGCAGCACGGTCATCGTCGGTTGCTCGACCTGCCCAGACTGATAGTTCACTCCCAAAAGAAAGGTATCGCCAGCCTGCCCGATCAGCGTCACAAAGTTGGCGATGAGGCCGGAGTAGGACTTGGCCCAGGTGTACCCGTCGGCCGAAACGAACACATCGGTGCGCGGCTTTGGCTCCCTCCAAAATTTGACCAGGTCGGCCAGCGGAAAGGTGAACGTCCTCTCTTCCTGACTTGTGATGGTCACCGAGTCCGTGGCCGCGTCGTAGGAGCCAACCCCGGTCATGGAGATGTAACTGCGCAAGCCGTCGCCATCATCGACCCGCAGTCCGCCATCAGCAGTCCTTAGTTTCAGGTCGCCCGACTCGACGATGATCGGCTGGGGGCCTGGGTAAGTGGCGGTTAGGGCAGCGAAACCGTCCGGTCCGGCGCGAATGTCACCAGCTGGCACATCCGCTGTGGCCTCGACCAGAACGATTCGTTCGCCGTCATTCAGGTAGTAGCGGGCGGGGCTCGCCGTACTTATCCCAATGAGGTTGGGTCCCGCACTCGAATAGACGGCATTGGGCACTCGATCGTCGGCCCACCAACCGAGCCCAAGGGTAGAGATCGTGGTCTCCTGGTGCCCGGCCGACCACGAGGTCTTGACGAATCTGCCGTTGGGCAGAACGGCGATCCTCCCGGAAGTTTCGGTCAGCTCGGTCCACTGCATCGCGATGTCGTCCGACCGGAGCAGCAACTGCGTCGAATTGTCGGTGTAGCGAATGTCGGTCGACCAGACCTTTACCCCCGGTGGCGAGACGATCTCCAACCCTCGGTCGTAGACCCAAAGCGCCAAGTCTCCGGTCGTCAGGGCCGGCTCTAACTGAGGAGGGATCAGATCCAGGTAGCCGGGATCGAGAGCTCTGGTTGTGTAGGCCGTCAGCAACCCGATGCGATCCGACACGGCCAAGCGGATGTTGTGGTATTCAGTATCACCGGTGTCGTCGCGTACCGTCGCGGGGGTCCATTGGCGGCCGTCGACCGAGCGCCAGAGCGCCAAACACCCCGGCATCACCCGGAAGTAGCTCTTGCCGGTTTCGCTCCCGATCGTGCCAGCCGCGGTGAGTCCCTCTCCCCAAACCACCAGGTCATCGATCCTGACCGCTCTTCCGGTCCCGGCCAGAATCTCGGATTCGGTGATCCAGGCGGTGCCGTCCTCGGAGGAGAGGATCACTACCCGGTCGGTGGGCCGGGGAGGGTTGGCGGCCATCCAATGTCGCCCCTGGAACTCGACCGGTCCCGCGAAGGAGACATACCCGTCGAGCCCCGACGCCCTCATCAGGGCGAACCTTTCTTCGCCCACCACCGCCACCCGGGACTGGGGACGGGCGGTGGTGGTCGTCGCCTCCTCCGGCCGGCGAAGGGTTTCGTCCTCAGGTGGGGCATTGTCGGGTTCGGACGTGGGGATAAGCGCCAGCCCTGTCATCAGCACCAGCGCCAACACGGTCAGGATAAGGGCGCGGGGACGCCGGGGATTGCCCGGCCTGGCCCGCAGTCGATCGTCGGACTCAGCGTCGAGTTCCACGATCTCGATATCCGGCTGCTCGGCCATGTCTAATCGAAAGGCCCCGCCCGGTAGACGGTCATCGGCTCCCCCGGGCCGCGGCCGGTCCCGACGGAGCCGAACAGAAAGAAGTCGGCGCCCCCGCCAACCAGTCGCAGATCATTGGAGAAAAGGCCGATCTGCCCGCTTGACCAGTTGACCCCATCCGTCGAGACATACAGGTCGTATCGGGGCGGTGGGTAGGCAGATAGCCCTTGTAGGTCGGCTAGGGAAAACTCGAAAGTCTGGTCGCCGGCGACGACGGTGACCATATCGGTGGCCGGGTTGTAGCGGTGTGGGGCGTAGGGAAAGATCTGGATCGGCTCGGATAGGTCGGGCCCGGTCAGGGTGAGGTCGGAGGTGAGCGTATAGCCGCCCGCCCCGACGCTCATTGATCGGTATTTCGTATGGGTCGCCACGGTGGCTGCCAACCCGGCCGGCCCACCGTCCAGCGCCACGTAACCACTCCGGCCGTCTATCTCGGACGGAAAGCTGACCGTGACGAAGCCGGCTCCGTCGCCGATCAAGTAGCTGGTGCCGGACAATCGTTGTCCGGCCACCCGGTCACCCCAGTTCACGTAATAGTGGGCGGGCGGAACCCTGGAGTTGAGTTGCCAAACCACCCCAAAAGCAGAGGTGAAGGAGCCAGGGCCGATGGTCACAAAGCCGCCCTCCGGGAGCACGGCGATTGTTCCTGCGAACCCGTCGAATGGCTCGGTGACCTCCCAGCGCTCTCCGACGCCGGAGCGGAAGAGGAACCCCTTACCGGTCTGATCCCAAAGTGAGGTCGAGGTCGAGAAGATCACGAGTCCGGGTGGGGCGGCGATCTCCAACCGCCCGTATCCCGGCCACAACCACAGATCACCCCTGGTCAGGGCCGGCTCCAGTTCGGCGGGGATCGCACCCAGCACAGCCGCAGGGTTGGTCGTGGTCTCCCTCCAACCGTTGACGAGGAGGGTCGAGCCACTGGTCACCACCTGATTGACCCAAAATTGGGTGTTGGCAATGGGGGCGCCCAGCGCTTCGGCCCGCCAGTCTCGACCGTCGGTGGAACGCCAGACTGTGAGGTCCCCGGGGAGTGTTAGCCAGTAGGGACTGCCCGCCCTGGCACCGACGGTTCCGGCGGCGACCAGACCAGCGTTTGAAAGTGCCATCTCATCGACCCGGAGCGCCCCCCCGGGCGGGGCCACCAGTTCGGTCTCGACGGCCCACGCCCCACCGTCTGCGGAGGACAGAACCACCGCCTTTAGGGCGGGTGGAGGCGGGGTGCCGATGACCCAATGGCGGCCGTTCATCTCGACGGGACCTGCCAGTGAGGCATAGCCGTCCAGCCCCGACACGAGGGAAATGGGGAAGGACTCATCTGTAACGACCCCGACCAGCATCTCCGGCCGGGTCGGGACGGTGGTGGCCTCGGCCGGCCGGGGAAGGGTTTCGGCGACGGGTTGGGCCACCTCCGGCTCGGCGGCGGGCAACAGAGCCACTGCCGCCAGCATCACCATCGCCCCCGCTAAGAGGATCAGCCCCTGGTGACCTCCGGATGCGGCCGGTTGGGTCGGCGGCCGAGCCTCGGGTTCACGATCGAGCTCGACGATCTCAATCTGGGCCCGATCGGCGGTGGGATCAGTATTTGGCCAACTCCTGGGCATGGCGGATGATTCCCTCGGGGTTGGGATAAACCATTTCTTCGAGCTCGGAGGCATAAGGGAAGGCGGGCAGATCACCCAGGGCATAGCGGCGAACCGGGGCGTCGAGCCACTCGAACGCCTTGTCGGCCACCTGGGCGGCCAGCTCCGCCCCGTACCCAACGAATTCATTGTCCTCGTGAACGATCAACACCCGGCTGGTCTTTCGCACCGAGGCTTCGATGGTGGGCCAGTCGAGCGGCTTGAGGGTCCGCAAGTCGATCACCTCCGGGGAGATGTCGAGCGCCTCGAGCGGGTCCACCGCTTCCATCGTGAAGTGGGCCATCGCCCCGTAGGTGAGGATGGTGAGGTCAGAGCCGGAATGGCGGATGGCCGCCTGGCCGATGGGGACCCGCCACTCACCTTCGGGATACGGTCCTTTGGCCAGTCGATAGAGTTTCTTCGGTTCGAGGAACATCACCGGATCGGGGTCCTCGACCGCCGAGAAGAGGAGACCCTTGACATCGGCGGGAGTGGAGGGCGCCACCACCTTGAGGCCGGGGACATGGGCGTAATAGACCTCGATCGACTGCGAGTGGTAGAGGGCGCCGTGGATACCACCCCCGAATGGAACCCGGATGACGATCGGGCATGACCATTGCCCGTTGCTGCGGTAGTGGATCCGGGCTGCCTCTGAAACGATCTGGTCAAAAGCCGGGTGGATGTAGTCGGCGAACTGGATCTCGGCGATCGGTTTGGCGCCGGCCGCGGACATCCCGATGGCCAGCCCGGCGATCAGTGATTCCGAGATCGGGGTGTTGAAGCAACGGGCATCGCCGAACCGTTCAGTTAGTCCTTGGGTGGCCTTGAAGACCCCGCCCTTTTTCCCGGCCACGTCTTCGCCGAAAACGGTGGTGTCGGGGTGGACTTCCATGACTTCGTGAATTGCCCGGTTGATGGCCGTGATCAGGTTCACCTCAGCACCGGCCGGCCGCACGGTGGGGGCGGTTACGGCCGGCCCCGGTTCGATCAGCCTGGCGTACACGTGGCTGTATGGGTCGTCGGGCGGTGGCGATGCCTCCGCCTCCTCGACCGCACTCGCCACCGAGCGGGTTACCTCTTCTCCGATCTGCTGCTCGTCGGCGGCAGTGAGGAGCCGCTCTTCGATCAGATATTGCTTGAGGGTGGTCAGTGGATCTTGCCGGCGCCACTCCTCCACCTCTTCCCGGTCTCGGTAGAGCCGATCGTCGTCGTCCGAGGTGTGGGCGTAGTACCGGTAGGTCTCGGCCTCGATCAAGCTGGGACCGTCTCCCCGGCGGGCTCGGTCGGCCGCCTCCCGAACCACGCGGAAGACCTCGAGCGGATCGTTGCCGTCCACCAGGTAGCCCTCGATCCCATAGCCGGTTGCCCGTTGGTGGATGGCCCCGGCCACCTCATCTTTGCTCGGCACCGAGATGGCATAACGGTTGTTCTCTGTAATGAAAAGCATCGGCAGCCGGTGGATGCCGGCGAAGTTGACCGACTCGTGCCAATCCCCCTCCGAGGTGGAGCCTTCGCCTCCATAAACCACCACCACCCCCGGCTGTTCTCGAATCTGGAGAGCCCGAGCGATGCCGGCGGCGTGGGGGTACTGGGTGCCGATGCACGAGGATTGGGTGAACACCCGGCGAGGGACATCCGACCAGTGGTTGGGGATCTGGCGTCCACCGGAGAGAGGATCGTCGCCTCGGGCAAAGGCGGCCAGAAACACGTCGCGGATCGGAGTGCCCCATGCCAACGCCACCCCCAGGTCGCGGTAATAGGGGAGCAGCCAATCGCGTTCGGGGTCGAGGGCGAAGACCGAGGCGACCTGGACCGCCTCATGACCGGACGAGCCGACCACGAAGGGGATTCGTCCCTGACGGTTGAGGGCGTACATGCGGTCGTCGATCCGGCGGGCGGTGAGCATCAGCCGGTACATGTCGAGTAGGTGGTCATCGGACAGCCCCAGGTCACGATGATGAAGGTGGCGTTTCATCCACTCCATGGGGATGACAGCTCTCGGAAGGGGATGGCGCTCCTTTCTGTGGAAAGTGTAACGGTCCGGGCCGGCGATGGACCTGCCCATTTAGGATGATCGGATGATCAAGTCGGCATACCTGCGGGTCTACCTGCCGGAGACCAAGGTCCGCGCTTGGGAGCAACACCCGGCACGATCGAACGTGCGGTCTCGGCGGTGGGAGCCTTACGGTTTTGTCGGTGAGTCGATGATTGAAGACGCTCTCATCGTCGAATGGCGAGGCGAAAGGTACGTCTGCCCGCGGCGCCCTCAGCTGCGGATGCTGGAGGGGGTTCTCGCCATGTACCGGGCGCTCGAGGTTCACGGACAGTCGGTCATCATCCCCGAGCGGGTCGCTCGACAGGCCGACCGGGAGCTGCGCCACCTTCGGGCCGGGGAGCCGGACATCAGGTCGCAGATCCTCACCTCTGCCTGGCATGTTCCGCTGCGCTGGTTCGTTGCCTTCGACGCGACAGAACG
The DNA here is from genome assembly GCA_052390035.1 of Actinomycetota bacterium. Lineage (GTDB taxonomy): Bacteria > Actinomycetota > Acidimicrobiia > Spongiisociales > ZC4RG35 > JBQTHI01. The sequence continues at coordinate 54,268 of JBQTHI010000109.1, forward strand.
AGTCTTCGACGACGAGGAAGGGCGGGTATCGCTTCGCTACCGAACCTCCCTGGAGCAGGCTCTGAGTCGGATCGATCGGGCTGTGGCGTTGCTCACCAGCGCCCAAATGTCCGAAACCCTCATCGACTACCTGGCCTCGCTGGGCGTGTGGCTGCGTGACTTCCCACCGGAGTCGATGGTCGAGCTCGACTATGGCGACGTTGTCGAGCTGTTCGCCATAGCCGATGTGGTCCTCGATGAGTCGGCGGCCGAGATCTGGGCCTCGATCGAAGCGATGGCGGCCGGCGACGCCGCGGCCGCCGCTGAGCTGTATACCGCGGTCGTGGCTCGGTGGGAGCCGGCCCAGGCGGTGGCGTTCTCCAACTGATACGCCACTGGTAGTTTGGGGCCATGGACCCCAAACCCACCGATTTCCTCGACATCGATTTCCTCCTCTCCGATGAAGAGAAGTTGCTCCGCCACACGGTGCGCCGTTTCACCGAGGAGCGGATCCTCCCGGAAGTGGGGGAATGGTGGGAGCAGGGGACCTTTCCGGCGGAGTTGTCCAAAGAGATGGGGGCCATGGGTCTGCTCGGCATGCACCTCGAGGGTTACGGGTGTGCCGGGACCAGTGCCACTGCCTATGGGCTCGCCTGCCTCGAATTGGAGGCGGGGGATTCGGGAACCCGCAGCTTTGTTTCGGTGCAGGGCTCGCTGGCGATGTTCCCCATCTGGAGGTTCGGTTCGGAGGAGCAGAAGCAGACCTGGCTGCCCCCGATGGCGGCAGGGGAAATCATCGGTTGTTTTGGGCTAACCGAACCGGATTCCGGTTCGGATCCGGCTTCGATGCGAACGGCTGCCCGCCGGGATGGGTCCGACTGGGTGATCAACGGGACCAAGATGTGGATCACCAACGGCAATGTGGCCGACGTTGCTGTGGTGTGGGCAAAAGCCGAGGGTGGGATAAGGGGCTTCATCGTTCCGACCAATAGCAAGGGCTTCACCGCCAACCTCATCCACCGCAAGGCCTCCCTGCGAGCTTCGATCACCTCCGAACTGGTGCTTGAGGACGTGAGAGTTCCGGAAGACTTCGTGCTGCCCGGGGTTTCCTCGATGAGAGGCCCGCTCTCCTGCCTGAACGAGGCCCGCTTCGGCATCTTGTGGGGAGTGATGGGAGCGGCCCGGGCGTGTTATGAGTCGGCCCTCGCCTATGCGGGTAGTCGTAGCCAATTTGGCAGCCCGATCGGGGCCTTCCAGCTCACCCAGCAGAAACTGGTGGAGATGATGGTGGCCGTCAATCGCGGCACCCTGATAGCTCTTCACCTGGGACGAATGAAAGACGAGCACCGACTGAGTCCCGAGCAAGTCAGCTTTGGAAAGTTGGACAATGTGCGCAACGCCCTAGAGGTGGCCCGCACCGCTCGTTCGGTACTCGGGGCCAACGGCATCACACTCGAATATCCCGTCATCCGCCACATGACCAACCTGGAGACCGTGTACACGTACGAGGGGACCAACGAGATCCACACCCTCATCCTGGGCCAAGCCCTCACCGGGATCGCGGCCTTTAAGTCGAGCAAGCGCTAAATCCCAAACCCAGGGTTCCTGCCAACGATATCGTTGGCTGCAGCCCCAAGAATGCGTAATCAGTCGAGGGCGGCGCGCAGGGCCTGCTCGAAGAGGTGGGGTTCGGTCAAGAAGGCGTCGTGACCCTTGGACGATGTCACCGTGATCCATTCCACCGGGACGCCCGCCCGACGCAGCTCTGTCACCAGCTGGGCTTGCTCCTCTGGATAGAAGCAGATGTCCGAATCGATGGTGAATACGTGCCAGCGTTGCTCCCGACAGGGTGCCAACGCCTCCAGGTAATTGGAAGCGCCGGTGTCATCGAGGACGTCGTAGTCGGACCAGGCGTCGAGGATGCGCAGATAACTGTTGGGGTCGAAGCGGATCACCAGCTTTTCGCCCTGATGCCAGAAATAGGACTCGACGGGGTGTTTGACAAAGGGGTGATCAATGATCTCGTCGCGGGCTCGACTTCGGATCGCCTCCAGTGACACGAAGGCCTTGTGGCCGATGATCCGGGCCAGTCCCAGCCCGGCGGCGGGGAAGGGCCCTTCGTAGTAGTGGCCGCCGTTGAAGTGGGGATCGTTGAGGATGGCGAGCTTTTGCTCGAAGTTGAGCATCCGATGAAGGGTGGTGGCGGCAAGACCCCCCGCCAGGGCTATCAGGTTCTCCACTCGGTCCGGGTAGCGCGTGGCAAGCGACAGCCCGAGTAGGGCACCCACCGACGCCCCCCCGGCCGCTTTCACCCGGTGCACTCCCAAGTGATCGAGCAGGTGTAGCTGAGAGTCGACGATGTCGGCCAGGGTTATGGCCGGAAAGTCCGGTCCGTACTTGCGACCGGTGGCCGGATCAATCGAAGTTGGCCCGGTGCTGCCATAACACCCGCCGAGATAGTTGACACAGAGCACCGCGATCTTGTCGGTGTCGACCGCCAGCCCGGGGCCAATAAAGCCGTCCCACCATCCGGTCTGGTTCTCTTCGGACCATCGTTCGACCCCTGCTACCCCGGGGTTGTAGCCGCTGGCGTGCTGGCTACCGGTGAGAGCATGGAACAACAGGACCACGTTGTCCCGGCGTTCGGAGATCTCGCCGTAGAGCTCATAAGCGAGCCTGACCCTGGGGAGAAGCGCTCCGCTTCGAAGCCGGAACGGCAACGCCGTCTCGGGTAAGTCGAAGAACTGGGTTTCGTTCCGGGTCAGGTCGCTCATGGGCGGCTAACTATTTGCTTTCTTGTGACGGTCAACCGGTATGTGTGCCGGTCGACCGTCATCAGAACCCGGTGTTTAGACGAGGTTGACCGAGACGCTGATCGGGCGGGTGATGGTGTGACCCACCGGTGAGGTGGCCACCACCTTGTTGTGCAGGTCTGCGATCTGGTCAGGGTCGGCGTCGGCGTCGAGGTGGACCTTTGCCCTGATCTCGGAGAAGCCGGCATTGCCGTCGGCCAAGCCGAGAAAGGTGTGGAGGTCGAGGTCACCCTCGAGCTCGATCCGCAGCTCGTTGATCGGGATGCCCGCCGCCGTGGCGTTGGCGGCGTAGCCGATGGCAAGGCACGAACCAAACGCGCCGAGGATCTGCTCAACCGGGTTGGCGGCGGTATTGGTGCCCCCCAGGGCCGGCGGCTCGTCGTAGGCGACCGGCCCAAAATCGCGGCTCCGGGCCTTCGTCCGGAATGCCCGATCCCAGGTGACTTCGGCCTTCCAGATGGTCTGGGCGTGGTCGGGGTTGGTCTGTATGGCCTCCACCAGGGCGCCGACCGCAGCGAGGTCGACATGGTTGAGGGCTGAGGATGTCGTCATCGGTTTCCTTCCGTTGCTAAAGGCGAAAAAACCGCCGGGGCGGAGATCGTGACTCTCGGGTGGTAGGCGGTTGGTCGGCGAGCGGCTGCCGTCAGCGCTCGCGTGGGCGGGCCACCCGAGAGCACCGACAGCCCCTGCACCGGAAGATGGCGGAACGGAGATTCACTCTTGTCATGGCGTTGGGCCTCCTCAGTTGTCGTCTCAACACGCTCAGCGAGCGCCCGAGGCGGCAGTCCGCCATAGGCAACTCATCGATCAGGCGTTGGCACCGAACTGAATCGGTTGCCGCGGTTTCACAGGGCCTGTCCCTCCACCGCTCTGGATGAGCGCTGTCAAGTGGGCCGCAGTTTGGCATCCAGAGAAGACTTGAGCAAGAACCGCAGCCACCCGATGGGTCTCGGCTTACGATCGACGGGAACAAGGAGGACGATGGCGAACCTGCGGATAACCCGACTAGGTCATGGGGGGGTGCTGTACAGATCACCCAAGGACATCTGGGTCTGGGTCGACCGCTGGACCGGCGCCCCCACCTATGCGGCGGCGTACCGCTCGCCGGAACGGGTTGACGTGGTCGCCCCGACCCACGGTCATTTCGATCACTGCGGGGATGACCTGGTCGATCTGGTCGAGTTGGCCAGGGTGGACGGAGCGCAGACGATCTGCAGCCACGAGATGAGCGTGTATCTGGCCGGACGGGGGATCGAAGCGATCGGGATGAACAAGGGTGGTCGGGTAGAGGCGGCGGGCATCGGATTCACGATGGTGCACGCCGACCACACCGGCGGCGCCACTCTCACAGGAAGTGATGCCTCGGTTACCCGCGACTTCGGCTGCTGGGGATGGGTTATTGAGTTCGAGGACGGAACCACCGTCTATCAGTCCGGAGACACCGACGTCTTTAGTGACATGCGACTGATCGGTGAGCGGTTCCATCCGTCCATCACCGTCCTCCCGATTGGCGGGCACTACACAATGGGTCCGTCCGGAGCGGCTATGGCGCTCGACTTGATCGGGGCGGCGCAAGTCATCCCGGTCCACTACGGGACCTTTCCGATCCTGGCGGGGACCCCGGCACAACTCCAAGCCAACACCGCGGTCGAGGTGGTCGAGTTGGCGCCGGGTGAAACCTGGTCGGGCTAGGCCCTGACCTCTTGTCGCATGAAGGCCACGTAAGCAAACGCAAACAGCACCGCGGTCATCGCCACCAGCCCCACGATCTGTGGCCAGACGACCGAAAGGCTCTGGCTCATGGTCAGGTTGGAGAGGATCGCCCGATTGATCTGCTCGACGGTGACGAGACCAGTGGTCCGCTCGGTCGGGTCGAGCAGCACCGTTGAGGTCTCCGAATAAAGGGTGAAGGGTGAAACCCGGGAAATCGCCAGCGTGGTGCCCAAGCCCCCAGTTGCATCGTCCGGTCCGACGAACAGGGCGGCGGCGGCTTGGAAGAGGAAGCCGCCGAACAGGATGACAACCAGCCAGATTCCGACGGCGAGCATCGCCGAGGTGGCAGCCCGCCGGGCGGTGACCGAAGTGAGGGTGGCCAGGGCCTGCCAGAACCCGACATAGATGATCGCCACCAGAAGCCAGACGAACAGTCTGACGATCTCGGTGGCGGTCGGGATCAGACCTAGCCGAAAGATGCCGATCCCGGCCACGAAGGTGGTGAGGGCAATCAACATCAGCGCCACGATCGAAAGGCCCCCGACGAACTTGCCGAGAATTACCTCATCGCGGTGGATCGGCTGGGAGAGCAGCCGGGGCAAGGTGCCCTGCGACCGTTCGCCGCTGATGGCATCAAACCCGAACATGATGCCGAGCAGAGGAGCAAGGAAGCCGATGAACTCGACCAGTGTCAGCGGGACCTGATCGTTGGTGACGGTGAACAGCTTGAGAAAGAGGGCGGGAATGCCCTGGGTGTCAAAGGCCACGGCCCTGATCTGGCCGGAGGCAGCGAACACCGCGGCGGCGGCCGCCACCCCGAGTATTCCCATCAGTACGAGGAAGCGGGCCGACAGCAGATGATCGGCGAACTCCTTTCGAGCCACCACCCGCCATCCCCTACCAAATCCCTCACGAAATCCGACGGGCGCCGGAGGAACGTCGGATGAAATCGCCACATCAGACATTGGACTCGGCCTCCTCGGTGTGGAAATAGCGGCGGTAGACCTCGTCGAGATCGTCGGACAAACGCTTCACGCCATTCAACTGGACGCCGGCACCGACCAATGTGGCCACCAGTTCATTGGTCGCGCCGTGGCTGACCTCGATGATGTAGCTGCGCGGGACCCGACCGGGTCCGATCTTGCGGATGAACTGCTTCCCTGACAGCGCCGTTCGCAGTTCGGCGTCGGTCCCGCCCGCTTGCACTTCGACTTCTTCGGGTCCCGAGCTGTTTCTAGCCAGTTCATGCGGGGTCCCTTGCGCAACGACTTTCCCCCTGACAAAGATCGCCACCCGATCGCAGACCGCCTGTACCTGGTGGAGGAGGTGGCTGGAGAGAAGGATCGTGACCCTCCGCTCCTCGGCCAACCGGCGAATCAGGGCCAACATTTCCGCCACACCTTCGGGATCGATGGCGGTGGTGGGCTCATCGAGGATGAGGACTTCCGGATCCTTGACCAGGGCGTCGGCTATTCCGAGTCTTTGCTTCATGCCCCGCGAGTAGATGCCGGAGTTCACGTCGGCGGCCTCGGCCAGACCCACCTCGGTGAGCAGGCGCTCGATTCGGTCGTCCGCTTCCCCGGCGGGGATCTGATTCAGCCGGGCGGTAAACTCCAGGTTCTCGCGGCCAGTCATCCCGTCGTAGAAACCCACCGCATCGGGCAGATACCCGACCCAGCGCTTGACTCCAAGCGGATGACGGGCAGGGTTCATGCCGAGGACCTCAACCTGGCCTGAGGTCGGTTCGACCAGCCCGAGGATCATCAGGATGGTGGTGGTTTTGCCCGCCCCGTTGGGGCCGAGCAGCCCGAACACCTCGCCGGCGCGCAGCCGGAGGTCAAGGTTGTCGACCACCTTCGTATCACCGTACTGCTTGGTCAGCCGGTGGGTGAGAATGCTGGGAACGACGGCGGTCATCTGCGCCCGAAGCGACGGAATACCCAGCCGAGGGCGGCCAGCGTGAGGAGAATTAGCCCGATCCCCACCAGACCACCGAAGGCCGATGGGCTGACGGTCGATCTGATCTCCATCGAGGCATCGGTCTCTTCGACCGTCGAGCGGAAGGTGATCTGATAGTCCCCGGCGATCGCATCCCCCGAGGGGGTGATGGTGGCGTTGACGGTGGCGAAGTCGCCGGGGGCGATAGTGGTGATCACCTCGCTATCGAAGGTCACCTCCCAGCCGGTGGGCGGTATGGCATTGACGGTCACGTTCGTGAGGTCGGCGCTGCCGCTGTTAACGATCAGAATCGGGAACTGGGTCGGTTGACCGGCCGTGACCTGGGCGTTGAGCCTCTGGTCGGGGGTGGTGAGCTGCATGTCGAAGCTGCCGGTCACCTGAACCTGGAGGGGTGCCTCGGTGTCGATGCCACCCCCACGGGCGGTAACCCGTAGGTCGTAGAGACCGGCGGCGACGTTGGTGGGAGGGGTGGCGGTGACGGTGACCCGCCCGTTTGACCCGGAGTCGACGGTGATCGAAGAGGCCTGGGTCTGACCCTGCGGCCGTGCCTCGACCCGCCACCCCACCGGTCCTTCGGCATCGAGTTCGAGTTGCACCTCGGCGGGTGTGTCGTTCTTGACTTCTACTTGGAAGGTGAAGGTGGCGCTGGCCGGTCCCCGTAGGCCCGGGGCTTCGGGGGTGAGGGTCACGACGCCGCCGGAGCCTCCCTGGACTGTGACAACCACCGGAAGCGTGATGGTCTCACTCGCTCCCGCCGCTTCGATGGTTAGGGGGTATTCACCGTCGGCGGTGCCGGTGGGCACAATCACGTCGAGCCGGAGGTCGGGAGCCTCTTCGGGTGCCGTGCTAACCCGGTTGACGACGGACCCACTGCCGCGGAAGGTGGCCGTCCACCCGTCGGGGACCCCGTCGACTCCCATGGTCACCGCGGTAGCGATGGTCGCCGAGAGGGTTAGGTCAAAACTGGCGGTGTCGCCGGGCTCTACGGTCAGGCCGGGATAGGGCGTGTTCATCGTCAACCCGGCGGTCTGGGCCGCTGCCGGCGAGGCGAGCAGAGCCACCAGGCCTGCGAGCGCGACAGCCACCTTTACCTTGAGCATCAATCGAATCCTCCTGGGTACTGCTTGGTCAGGTCGGCGGGTCAGGCTGGTCCTTTGGACCGGCGTCCAGTCCCACCAACTCCTTGATGGTAGGCGGATCACCTAAAACGCCGCTAAACGATTCGAGCTCTCGGAAACGGTTTCCTACCGCTTTCGGTGGGTTGGAGCCGGCTCGGACCGTGTCACCAAACGATGGCGCAGCCGAAGGGTTCGGTGGCGGCGACTGCCGGGGCCTTTCCCGAAAGGAGCTTGGCGATGGCGTGCTCGAGGTCTGGTGATGTGACGCTTCCGGAGACGCGGGCGTCGTCCACCCGGCCCTGATAAGCCAGCCTCCGTTGATCATCGAATAAGAAGGCGTGGGGGGTGCAGATTGCACCGACCGCCCGGGCCAACGCCCCGTCGGCGTCCTTCAGATAGATGTACGGAAACTCCTCGGCCTCGGCGCGTCTGATCATCTCCTCCAGGGAGTCTCCTGGCGACAGGTGGGGATTGTTGGAGTTGACCGCTATCAGCCGGACACCTTGATCGGCGTATCGACGGTGGAGGGCGGCGAGTCGATCCTGGTAGGCGCGAACTGTCGGGCAACCGTTGGAGGTAAACACCATCACGAGCAGGCGGTCGTCGGCGAAAGAGGAGAGCGTGTATCGCTTGCCATCGGTCCCGGGCAACTCGTCGAAATCCGGGACAGGGGCTCCCGGCTCAAGGGTGAAGGTCGCTGTTTGGGCGTCCATTCCTCTACTCCGCGAAGCGATCAGGGAACTGTTTGATGATCCCATCGGAAAGTACGTCGGCCAGCGTCAAAATCTCAGTAAAGATCTGATCGAAGGCTTCGACATCGGCGTCCCAGTCCTGCTGCATACGGGCCACGGCTTCATCCTTGGTGAGCTTGAGATGAATCGCCAGGATGTCCACTACATCCTTCTTCGGCCAGTTTGGGTTTGCACTGCTTAGGAGCTCGGCGATCTCCTCGGCGTTGTGGGTCCATCTCTTGTCATGCACCTCGAACTGCTCGCTTTCCCCGGACTTGGCAGCTTCGATCAGATCGACGGCGATCAGGATGTGCTGTTTCAAGAGGCCGGTCAGCGCGGTGCCCGCTGCTTCGCCGTAGTAAGGCACTATCGCCCCACCGATGTCCTCCTGATTCTTGAGGAGACGCCCGGCGGCGGTTTGGGTGTCAGCTGCGTCTCCGACTGCAGCCACCACGTAGTTGCGAGTCCATACCACGTGGTCGGCCCACAACCTCCGCATCGCTCCTTTGAGGGACCAGGTCTTGTTGCCCATGACTTCTCCTTCTTGTTGCTGACGGTCACTCGCTCGCCGACGACCGTGCCTAGAAGACCCACTATGTCAGACAATTTTTCTATTGTCAATATAGTTACGCGTTAGAATCATGAAGGACCACCCCGGCTGACTATCGCACGGGACCACTAGCGTGGGTGCAGAAGGAGCCGTTTGGGTGTGAACCTGGCGCAGAAGCTGATCGCCTCGCATCTTGTCGAGGGTGAGATGGAGCCCGGCGAGGAGATCGGCATCAGGATCGACCAGACGCTGACCCAAGACGCCACCGGGACCCTGGTCATGCTGGAGTTGGAGGCGATGGGTCTCGACCGGGTGAGGACCGAGCTTTCCGCCCAATACGTCGATCACAACCTGATCCAGGAGGACAGCAAGAACCCCGACGACCACTTGTTCCTGTTCTCCGCCTGCCAGCGTTTTGGCATCTGGTACAGCCGTCCCGGTAACGGCGTCAGCCATCCGGTTCACCAGGAGCGCTTCGGCATTCCCGGCAAGACGTTGGTCGGTTCGGACAGCCACACTCCGGCGGCCGGGGCGATCGGGATGCTGGCCATCGGGGCCGGGGGCCTGGAGGTTGCTCTGGCCATGGCCGGGGAGCCCTTCTTCCTGAAGATGCCGGGCGTCTGGGGGATTCGACTGGTGGGGGAGCTGCCCCCCTGGGTGAGCGCCAAAGACGTGATCTTGGAGATGTTGCGTCGCCACGGCGTCTCCGAAGCCGTCGGGCAGGTTGTCGAATATTTCGGTCCGGGTCTGGAGGGTCTCTCGGCCATGGATCGTCACGTGATCGCCAACATGGGGGCCGAGTTGGGAGCCACCACCACGATCTTTCCTTCGGACGAAACGGTGCGCCGCTTCATGCGCTCTCAGGGTCGGGAGAAAGATTGGATCGAGCTCTCGCCCGACTCCGACGCCTCCTATGACTTAGAGGACGAGATCGACCTCACCTCCCTCGAACCGCTCGTCGCCCTCCCTACCAGCCCGGGCAACGTGGTCCCGGTGCGGGAGGTGGCGGGGGTAGAGATCTACCAGTCCTATGTTGGTTCTTCGGCCAACCCCGGCTACCGCGACTTCGCGATGGCGGCCGCAATCGTCGAGGGGCGCCAGGTGCATCCGAGAGTGTCTTTCGATGTCAACCCCACTTCCCGCCAGATCCTGGAGAATCTGGTGTCAGACGGGCAACTCCTGGCGCTGATTCACGCTGGGGCCCGCATCCACCAGGCGGGGTGCAATGGCTGCATCGGGATGGGCCAGGCGGCCGCCACCGACAAGATCAGCCTACGTACGGTGCCCCGCAACTTCCCCGGCCGCTCGGGCGTTCGCGAGGACAAGGTTCACCTGGTGAGCCCGGAGACGGCCGCCGCCTCAGCCCTAACTGGGGTGATCACCGATCCCCGAACGCTCGACATCGAGTACCCCAGAGTGGTCGACCCCGAGCAGCCCATTCTCAACACCGACATGCTGGTCCCCCCCTTGGATCCAGGTCATCCCCGAGTTGCCTTGGTGAAGGGCCCCAACATCGCCCCGCTCCCCGAGTTCGACCCACTCCCCGCTCGAATCGAGCTCCCGGTGTTATTGAAGGTGGCAGATAACGTCTCCACCGATGCCATCATGCCCGCCGGCGCTCGGGTATTGCCCTACCGGTCCAACATTCCCAAGATCGCCGAGTTCTGCTTCGAGATGATCGACGAAACCTATCCGGAGCGAGCCAGAGAGATCGCCCATCTTGGGGGCCATCTGGTGGTAGGTGGGACGAACTACGGTCAGGGCTCCAGCCGTGAGCACGCAGCCATGGCCCCCCGATACCTTGGCCTGCGGGCTGTGCTGGCGGTGAGCTTCGCCCGCATACATTGGCAGAACCTTCCCAACTTTGGGGTGCTGCCGCTGACGTTCATTGATCAGACCGACTACCACAAGGTCAAGCAGGGCGATGTGCTGATCCTGGAGGCGGTGCGCGAGGCTATCCAGCTGAGCGAGCAACTGCAGATCCGCAACGCCACTCAGGGCACCGTTTTCCCTGCACGGCACGACCTATCAGCGCGCCAGGTGGAGATTCTCCTCGAAGGTGGCCTAATCAACTGGATGAAGAGGCGGCTCATCTGACAGAGGCAGGAACGACACGTTGGCCGGTGCCTTCGGATGACGCCGATGCGAGGTTGGTGGTCGGCGTCAAACGAAGACGCCTCGACCCGTGTCAACATTTCGTCGTCAGCAACGCCTACGCTCATCTCGCTGTAGAGGTGACGGTGCCCGAGGCTCGGTGATCGCAACGGCGGGGCACCATCGGGGGCTAAGCCTGTCGACTTGGTGATCGCCGCCGCGGCGGAGGCGGCTGGTCTATCGGTGCTGCATTACGACCGCGGTTACGGGCGTATCGCTGAGGTTACGAGACAACCCATGGAGTGGGTGGCGCCGATCGGCACCCTCGACCGCTGAACCAACCCGCGGGAGCTGAAGTCGTCACAGCCAGGTCGTCGATATGAGCGTCCTTGGAGGTGGCAGATGACCATCGGAGGCCACCGCTTCGGCGACCTCAACCCAGTCGACACCGGGCGATCGCGCCCTCACCTTCGACAGGCTCGCCACCGACACTCGCAAACGAGCACCTGAGTGGCGAGTAGAACCTTGAGGGGGTGAGCGCCGGGGTCGGGCGGCAGGCATCCCGTCAGACACATAGGCCTGGCGAAAAACCGCCGGAAACTACCTTACGTTGCGGGTACGTACGAGGCGGGATCGCTCTCGAAGGCGCGCTGACAGCCGGCGGCGCAGAAGTAGTAGGTGGTGCCCAGGTGCTCGCTGGCGAAGCGGGCAGTTGCCACATCGACAGTCATCCCGCATACCGGGTCGATTGCCTGTTCCATCTTCTTGACCTCCACTGTGGGGTAACCGACCGCCTTCAGGGAGATGATCTCGGCCAGAATTGCCACCGCCATCTCTTCATGAGGCAGGGAACCTAGATCGAGACCGGCCGGGGATCGAACCCGACTCAGGTCCTCATCGCTGAGACCCCTGTCCCGCAACCAGGTCATGACCGACGCGGCCCGCTTGGCCGAGGCCACCAGGCCGACGTATCGGGCGGGAGTCGCCAGCGCCGCCTCGAGGGCGGGCTCGTCGTAATGACCCTGGGTGGCCACCACGATCCAGGCGTCGGGACCGACCCTCTCGAGCAACGGTTCATCGGTGACGGTTACCCGCCAATCCAGCGCCCGGGCCAAGTCGGCCAGGGTTGAGATCATTGGCGACGATCCGACCAGACGCAGGTCCGGCGCCGGCAATTGCGGTTCCACGAAAACCTCCATCGCTCCCTCGCTCGAACAGGCCATCGATACATTGACAACCTCGGGTCGAAGGTCGTTCTCGCCCAGTATCAGCAACCGCGGCTGACCATCACCCAATGCATTCAGGGCTTCGGCCACCACGGTCGGCTGCGCGCAGGCACCGCCCAGCCACCCTTCCACGCTGCCATCAGGGAACACGATCGCCTTGGCCCCGGGTTTGCCCGAGGAGGGGCCCCGCCGCCAAGTGACCGTGGCCAGCGCAAACGGGATCCCTTCCCTCCGCAGCTGAACTGCCCGCTCGAGGCTGTTCACGGCTTCGCCTCGACGCCGTTGAGGGCTCCCCACACCCGGTGAGGCAGCACCGGCATGTCGAGGTCGGTGACTCCTTTCGACCAGAGGGCGTCGACCACCGCATTGACGAACGCCGCCGGGGAACCCACGGTCGCCGACTCGCCCACGCCCTTAGCCCCGATCGGATGATGGGGCGAAGGAGTGACCGTTTCGCCCAGGCGAAACCGAGGCGTCTCCCAAGCCGTCGGAATCAAGTAGTCGAGAAAGTTGGATCCGATACAGTTGCCATCCTCATCGAAGGTGATCCACTGGTTGGTGGCCTTCGCAAACCCCTCGGTGAGACCGCCGGTGATTTGGCCGGCGACGATCATCGGGTTGATCCGCACACCGCAATCGTCGACTGCCACCATGTCGAGCACCTTCCAGGTCCCATCGCCGGTGTCGACCTCGACTACGACGATGTACGAGCCGAAGGGAAAGGTCATGTTGGGCGGGTCGTAGTAGCAGACGTCTTCGAGCCCCGCCTCCATACCTTGGGGATGGTTGGTGTAGGCGGCAAAGGCGATCTCTTGGATCGTCACTGCTCGGTCGGTTCCCCTAACGGAGAACTTGCCCGGCTCCCATTCCAAGTCTTCCGGCGCAGCTTCCAGCAGGTGGGCGGCCAGTTGGCGGGCTTTGTCCCTGACCTTGCGCGAGACCATGGCGGTGGCGGCGCCACCCACCGGGGTAGAGCGGGAGGCATAGGTCCCCAGCCCGTAAGGAGTGTTGTCGGTGTCGCCCTCCTGGACCTTGACGTCGGCGGCCGGGATCCCCAGTTCCTCGGCGACAATCTGGGCGAAGGTGGTCTCGTGGCCCTGGCCCTGGGATTTGACTCCCAATTTCAGGATCGCCTTTCCGGTGGGATGCACCCGCAATTCGGCCGAATCGAACATCTTCAACCCGACGATGTCGTAATCCCGGGAAGGGCCGGCGCCCACCACTTCGGTGAACGACGCGATTCCAATTCCGATGAGCTTGTCACCGTCCGCCTGGTCCTGCTGCTTCTGGCGCCACCCGTCGTAGTCGATCATGTCCATCGCCATCCGCAAGGCGGTGTGGTAGTCACCGGAGTCGTAGATGAATCCGGTGGGGGACCTGTACGGGAACTGCTCGGGCTTGATGAAGTTCTTGAGCCGAAACTCGGCCGGATCCATTCCTATCTGATGGGCCGCCTTGTCAACCAACCGCTCAATGAAATAGGACGCCTCGGTGACCCGGAAGGAACAGCGATAGGCCACGCCTCCCGGGGCCTTATTGGTGAAGGCCCCTTTGGCCGTCACATGGGCGGCTGGGTAGTCGTAGCTCCCGGTGCAGATATGGAACAGACCCGCCCGGAATTTGGTCGGCTGGGCATCCGAGAAGAAGGCGCCCTGATCGGAGAGCACGTTGGATCTCATCGCCAGAATTCGCCCGTCGGCATCGAGAGCGAGTTGGCCGGTCATGTGATAGTCGCGTCCGAACCCTGTTGAGATCAGGTTCTCTGTGCGAGACTCGATCCACTTGACGGGCTTGCCGATCAGCAGGGAAGCGGCGGTGGCGACCACGTACCCCGGATAAATCGGCACCTTGTTCCCGAACCCGCCGCCCAGATCCGGAGAGATGATCCTGATGTTCTCCTCCGGCAATCCGGCCACGATGGCAAACAGGGTTCGGTGCGCATGCGGAGCCTGCGAGGTCATATAGAGGGTGGCTTGACCAGTTGCCGAGTTGACATCGGCCAGGATCCCGCACGTCTCCAGAGGCGAGGGGTGCGAGCGCGGGTAATGAGTGCTGATCTCGACAACCCGGGCCGCACCCGCAAAGGCGGCATCGGTGGCGTTCCTGTCACCCGACTCCCACGTGTAAGCGACGTTGTCGGTCTGGCCCTCCTTCTCGTCGCGGATCAACACCGCTCCGTCGGACAGGGATTGCTGGGGGCTTGTGATCGGTGGCAGTTCTTCGTACTCGACTTCGATCAACGGAAGGGCGTCGCGGGCGGTGTACGGGTCGGTGGCAATGACCGCCGCCACCTCCTGTCCCTGATACCTGACCTTGTCGGTGGCGAGCACCGCCTGGGTATCGCCCGAAAGGGTCGGCATCCAGGCGAGATTGTGCGCCGCCATCAACTCGCCTGTGACCACCGCCACCACCCCTTCGATGGCCTGAGCGGCGCTGGCGTCGATCGAACGGATCCGCCCATGGGCGATCGGTGACCGGAGGATGGCCATATGCAACATGCCCGGCAGGACGATGTCGTCGAGATAGTTGCCCCGGCCCTCGATGAAGCGGGCGTCTTCTTTACGTCGAACCGAATGACCGACGCCCCCCACTTCCGGACTCGTCTTCGGGTGTTGTTGGGTGGTTGTCATGTCAGCTCCCTTTGGTGGCGGCACCCGCCGCCTGAATTGCAGAAACGATGTTTACGTAGCCAGTGCACCGGCAGATGTTTCCCGAGATCGCCCAGCGCACCTCGTCCTCTGTCGGGGTTGGGTTCTCCGCGATCAGGGCCGACCCCACCAGCATCATCCCCGGCGTACAGAAGCCGCATTGAAGGCCGTGATGCTCTTTGAAGGCTTCCTGAATGGGATGAAGCGCCCCGTTCTGCTTGAGGCCCTCCACTGTGGTGATGGTGGCGCCATCACTCTGTACCGCGAATATGGTGCACGACTTGACCGGCTTGCCCTCGAGTAGCACGGTGCAGGCGCCGCAAGAGGTGGTGTCGCACCCGATGTGGGTACCGGTTAGCCCGAGACCCGAGCGGATGAAATCGACCAACAACGTCCTCGGTTCCACCTCTTTCGAGTAGCCAGTTCCGTTGACGGTCAATGTGATTTTCATCTCAACCCTCCCCGGCCGATGTGCGAGCTTGAGTCAAAGCTTTGGTCAGACCCCGTTTGGTGTATTCCTTGACCACCGCCCGTTTGAAGTCGGCAGGGCCCCTGACGTCAGACGTCGGCTGGCAAGCCGCCGCCGCCGCCTCCGCCGCACGGGCGAACACTTCCTCCCCCGGTCTTTCGCCGACCAGGATCTGCTCGGCCTCGGTGGCCTTGAGGTTGTAGTTGTGGACCGAGGTCAATCCGATGCCGGCATTGGAAACTTTCCCGTCGCCATCGAGTTCCAGTTGAGCGGCCACGCCTACCGTGGCGTAATCTCCGATCTTGCGTTCGAGCTTGAGGTAGGCACCGCCGCTTGCCCCGGTCGGCACCGGTACCCGGACCTCTTTGACCATCTCTCCTAGCCGGAGCGAGTTCGTGAAGAAATCCACGATGAACTCCGAGATCGGTATCACTCTCTCACCGGCTTTCGACACCGCCACCACCGAAGCCCCGACCGCCAGCATCACCGAGTTCCAGTCTCCTTCAGGGTCGCAGTGCGCCACCGACCCGACCAGGGTGCCCCGGTTGCGGACCAGAGGGTCGGCGATCCATGGTGCGGCGTCGGCCATTACCTTGCTCGCTTCGGACACCAGTGGTGAGGCGACGACCTCGGCGTGCCTGGTCAGGGCGCCGATCGCCAGGTGGCCGTTCTCGCGTTTGATGTAGGAGAGATCCGTGAGGCGGTTGATGTCTACCAGGTGGACAGGTGAGGCGAGCCGCAGCTTCATCAATGGGATGAGGCTCTGCCCGCCGGCGAGGACCCGGCCGTCTTCACCCAGCTCTGCGAGGGTGGTCAGAGCTTGGTCCATGTTGGACGGCACTGAGTAATCGAAACGCGGCGGATACATCTCTCCTCCGATCTGTCCCGGGTGCGTTGGTTCGAAACTAACAACAGATACGCAGGGAGTGGCCCCGTGGGTCGGATAAATCCTCCCGGAGCCGAACACACATCACGGATAGAGAACGGGCCTTGGTGACCCCTCGGTCATGCCCGGGGCCCTGGGACTCCTTCGTTGGTCTTTCAATTGGTCCATTCCAAGAGGGTTCGTTGGATAGGGATTGGATCCGTTCCAACCGCTGGCGAGTGTCGGGTGTGATCGAGATGTCGATCGTGCTTGGCCAACCAACTACTTGATCGGCGGCGTGGTTGAAGAAGCTGTGGATGGTTTCGAGGAGCTAGGTGGTACCGTCGATTGCCAGGGCGACCGTGTGGAGACGTTCGGGATACATCGGTTGACCGTGGAACTCGAGTCGTTCGCCGTCCGGCTCGCTCACTCCGTGCTTGAGCATCCACAACAGCCCGCGCGGGCCCTATGTCGTGACCGCGGGCCCCTACCCACCGTCATCCCACCTCAGACCCAAAGCGCCATCAATGGAGGGTGGGTCGGTAGATGAGCTCTAGGGTGTGACCGTCGAGCGTCCGGCTCTCGACCAGCTCCAGGTCGAAGTCGGCCGCACCCTGGAAGATCGGGTCCAGCCCGGTCTGACCGGTGATGACAGGAAAAAGCGTCACCTGCACCCGGTCGACGAGGCCGGCGGCCATCAGCGCCCTGTTCAACGACAAGCTGCCGTGCGAGCGCATCGGCACCTCGGACTCCTCCTTGAGCCGGGCGACGACGTCGACGGCGTCACCGCTCACGACGGTCGCGTTCGGCCAGTCGAGGGGTTCCTTCAAGGTCGTCGACACCACGGTGGCCGGCATGTTCCTCATCCGGGTGACCCAGGGGTCACGCACGTCGGACCCCTCGGTGCTCGAGCCGAGCAGCCTCACAAATTGCCGATAGGTGTTGGCCCCGAAGACCATCCGCTGCTCCGCGCCGAACAAGGCAAGGCGGTGGTCAAGCAACTCGGGGCCTTGCTTACCCCAGTAGCCGCCCCAGTCGCCGCTGTTGGAGCCGTAGCCGTCGAGGCTGGAAAAAATGTCGAAGGTGTAGGTAGCGGTCAGGTCGTTCTCCTCGAGAGTGGTTGATCGTTGTAAGGGCAGGCTAGGTGTATGACCTGCGAAACTTATCGCCGTCGGGGTGGCCACAGGGTTGTGTAGGTCGGGTTCGGCAAGGACGCTGAGCACATCGCTAATGACGACGAAGGTGTCGGGCGCTTCTAGATCTCAGAGTGGGGTGAGCTGTTCGAAGAATTGCCAGTTGGGGCGGCTGGCGTAAAACAGGGCGCGAATGCGGTAGTTTCGGAAGCAGCCGATCCGATACCTGACCGTCGTCGCCGCGAAACACGACGTTGACATTCCGTCGCCGTGCGGTTCAACGGCGACGACCGTCACCTCGCCTGCGGCGACAAGGCAGCGGACCCGAAGGCCAGACTTGAGCTCGTGTGTTCGATCATGGGACCTTGTCCGCCTGGTCCTCCCGAACCGACTCGGTCCGTATTACACGATCGTACGGCAGCCCTGTGACATCGCTCGCGCTCATCTGAGCCGCGTCGACCGTCCGGCGTCGGAACCGACCTTGCGCGAAGGCGAACTTGGCAGGCCAGCTCAGCTTCGCCTCGATGCCACACCGATTGGCGTCCACCGGGGCCCGTACAGGTCACGCCAATCAGGCTGCCGAGCAGGTGGTTAGACACCACTGTCGCCCACCTACCGGAGCCACGGTGTCAAGTATGAGTCCACACCAGGTGCGTCGAAAGGCGCGTTTTCTGTGAGCTCTCGGAACCAGCGTTCCGCCTCCCTGCTCAGGTTCATCGCTAGCACGAGTTTCCGTGCATTCACAGGCGCCCGGGTAGCTCGGGACCCTCGATGACAGACTTCAAAGATCGCTCGATCTCCTTTTTTCTGTTGCTCGTCAGGGGACCTGTGTACGACTTGATTTGAGAGACTTCGAAACCTCTGCCAACGATGCGAATCGCGACGTCGACACCGGCATCGCCCGATGACGCCTGCCGCTGCCACCCTCTCTCGCGATCCATTAGGAGCATCACCGAAATGGTCTGCTCGACGAGGTTCCCGTCGTAAGCACCCCAATCGATTGGCCCAACAAGAGGTTGACCCAGGTCGCCGTCCTTTCGCATTGCAATATCGCCCACGGGTAGGTCGAGGATTTGTGGCTTGCACGGATAGTCACCGGCCGGTTCTCGAGCCAAGATTTTCCGAACTTGCTGGCCACAACGATCGTTTGAATAGCAAATGGCACCTCGAGCACGTGTCCTGGTTTTCGCCGCGATCGTCACTGCATGCTCGCCCGCAGCTGATCCCACAACCTCGACAATTGAGTCGAGCACCACGGCCACGAGTCAGGTCACGACAACGACTTCGACGCTGGCCTTTGTCGGCGAACCCAGCCAGTCCGCCGCGGACGCAGCTAGGGACGGTGTCGTGGCAGAGGTCGCGGCCGCACCGAATGAGCTCAGGATTTCTTCTCGCCTGTCGGCAGGAGACGCGGCCTGGAGCTGGATCGCCTCCGAATTGACCGAAGAGTTCATGCGGATGACCGACGACGTCGGTTGTCGGATCGGAGACCCGACGAGCGCCGCGGGTTCGATCTGTGAGGTCGAATACGGCGAGTTGCTTCTGATGCAGGGTGACCGAATCTTCCGAGCGTTCCCGGCGCCCTCAGCGCCTCTGAGCTGGTTGCACCTCGCCAAGGATGCGGTGTACGCCGGTCATATCGGTGACGGCGGTCTGCCGCACTCGACGATCATGAGGGTCGACCTAGTCACTGTCGAGACTGAAGTGTTCGTGTTCGAGCACCTGGACGGGGGAAGCGCCGACTTCCCCGAATTCTGGATAAGTCGACCCCGTCTCGAGCTCGAGCGACTGGTCGGGTTTGCGCCCGACTTCGCGGGAGTTCAGTTGCCTCGTGGGTGGGCGACGTCAGGATCGACCTCGCCGGCATTCGGGACCTTTTCAACCCCGACCAAGTCGTGCCCGCGGCTGGTCTGGTCTTGGTCGAAGCCGTGGCGCGCTGTGGGATCACCTGTTTCGAGATCACGTTCCGGCGCACTGCCTCCACGGCAGTACAGGTCTATCCACCCGAGATGTCGGTGGCTGAACCGCAGACCGTTTCTGTCGATTGCGCTGCGGAGCCTGCCGAAATCGAGGTACGACCCGCCGCTGGACTCGACCCAACCTGGAGCGGAGCGACCACCGGCTGTGAAGCGGTGCTCGCCTTCGGGCGGTGGGCCTTTTATTCGCACTACTTCCATCTCGAAGGCAGTGAAACGCTCCGTTTCACCCAGACACCGGGTCCGTGGGCCGAGCCAAAAATCGGAAACCCGGCCTGCTTGGGGGATCCATCCTCGCCTCCGGCCTGTGACATGGGCCACGAGAGCGAGGCCCTTTTCTCCATGACGATCGATTCGGCCGTTGCGTCCGACAGTTCCGTCACGATCAAAGGAGTTGAGTGGGATCTTCGTTGGGTAGGCGAATACGACCTCAGAGGTGCGCTCGATCACCGCACCCTCGTTGTCGAATGCGACAAACCGATCGACGCTGAGAGCGACAAGGGCGTTGGTTGGAAGCGCATCCTGGACGCTTGTCTGTTAGCCGAGTTGGTCGCCGCCGGCGAAGACTTCCCAGGCCTCTTCGCGGTCTACGGGGATGGAGAGGGCACGATCTGGGGACTCGACCACGTCGGCGAGATCGAGTTGCCCTGAACCGAGCAAGCCACGAGCCATCCATGCCTTTTGCTCGTATGGTGCGACCTGAAGTTCGCGATCCCGAGCTTGGTCTTCGTTTGTTGCGCACCTTCACCCGAGGCGAACTTCACTAGCTGTATGGCCGCAGCTGGATATCGAGTGACCGACGGGGACGTGCGCCCCGACGGGCAGATTCATTACTCTGCTCCGGACGTTCCTTTCATGAACGACGACCCACAGTTCGTTGCTGCCGTCAA
>JBQTHI010000110.1:0-2434 GCA_052390035.1 Actinomycetota bacterium
ATGCGCCCCACACGACCGTTGCCATCACCAAACCGATGGATGGTCTCGAACTGGGCGTAGCTGACCTTTGCCCGCCTCCTGAAGATCGACCTCATCCAAATCCTTCAGGTAGTTGTCGCGAGGGCGAAGAAACCGGTGCGGTCCGCCCGGTTGCCGTAAAGAAGGCGACCGAGCCGAATACGTCAATGTCAACAGTCTGAAACGTGTCGGTCAGGATCTGGCGCAGCCCGGCCACGGTGTCCCCAAGGTTGTCAAACGCGCCCTGCCGATTGAACGCCCAAAGCACCGCGCGCGCAATCCGTGTATGGTTTTCGGCGGTTCCTAGCACCGTCCCGCCAAACAGAACACCCTCCGGAGCTAGAACCGAAGCGATATTGCTGATGGCGGCCGCCTTTCGGGGTTGGGGACCGGGCAGGCAGTGGAGCACGAAACTGAGACCCACCGAGTCGAACGGACCTTTGACTGGTAGCGATTTCAATACATCGGCTTCAACGGTGGTCGGGTTCATTCGGGCCAGCCGACGGGAGGCGTGCGCAAGCACATTTGGATTTGGGTCTAGAAGAGTCACCTCTGTTCCCGGCGCCACTCCGGCCTCGTCGAGAAAATATCCGGTACCCGGCGCGACATCGAGGTGTTGTCGCCCGACGTACCGCCGGTAACGATCGATAACAAGCGGTATCGGGCACCGCCAAACGGCCCGCGCCATGAACCCGAGCACCCAGAGGTCATAAAGTGCCAATAGCGGCTTGGTGTAACCAGCCTGGCCGCGATAGGCGGGATCGTCGGGGTCCATTCCCACGGAGTTCTAGTAGCCGTCGCTTGATGGATGCCTCTGTCGTTATAGATCGAATGGCCGCCCTTGAATCCGATCCGGCTGCCGACGTTGCTTGTGCCTTGCTTTGCGCTCAGGCCGCGACGCCCAATTCGATGGCGGTCTCAATCAGGCGACGATCAAGGGTCCGGAGCGGTTATCGCGATGAACGCCCTGATGCGAGGAGTTGAACATCGATCCACCCGATGCCTCGACCAAGAACCGTTCTCGTTCGACGAGACCGAGCAGCTCGGCTTGCTCGATGACAAGAGCCAGAAGCGAGCGATGAGGCAGAGCGACGGCCCGATTCGCAGTTTCCGACTCATTTCCTGGAGGGATGAGGCACGACCTTGGGCCCGGCGCAGCGAGGTTTCGAGCTGTCCGGGAGGTCGTCGACCTCTCAGTGGCCCACGGGCAGCCGTAGCCGCCAGGCGGTGGCAAGATTGACCGGAGTTCTGCTGAACGAGGTATTCATGTCCGAGCAGAAGATCGTCCCCAGCCTCTGGTTCGACAAGGAAGCTGAGCAGGCGGCCAGGTTTTACACCTCGCTTTTCAAGAATTCGGAGATTCAAGAAACCGCGCGGTACTCCGAGGCGGGCAAGGAGATCCACGGCCAGGACGCGGGGTCTGTAATGACGGTGGAGTATGCCCTCGACGGTTACAGGTTCTCCGCCCTCAACGGCGGTCCGGCCTTCAAGTGCAACCCCTCGATTTCGTTCTTTGTCAACCGTCAATCCGAAGGCGAAGTCGAAGCTCTCTGGGAGGAACTGGCCCAGGACGGATCGGTGTTGATGCCGCTTCAGGCTTACCCCTTCAGCGACCGGTACGGCTGGGTGTCTGACCGTTACGGCCTTTCCTGGCAGCTTTCTACTTCGGGCGACGGCGTGTGGCCGCCGATCATTCCCTCGTTGATGTTCGTCGGCGACCAGGCGGGGCAGGCGGAGACTGCGATGGAGTTCTACGCCTCGGTGTTTCCAGACTCCCAAGTCGGCAAGGCCTTCCGCTACTCCGCCAGCCAGGAACCGGACCAGGAAGGGACGATCGCCTACGGGCCCTTTGTCCTCGCCGGTCAGGACTTCGCGGCGATGGACAGCGCCCGGTCCCATGAGTTCTCTTTCAACGAGGCGATCTCGTTCATCGTCAACTGCAAGGATCAAGCCGAGGTCGACTACTACTGGGAGGAGCTTTCGGCGGTCCCCGAGTCGGAACAGTGCGGATGGCTTGAAGACCGGTTCGGGGTGTCGTGGCAGATCGTCCCCACAGTGGTGGGCGAGTTAGTCGCCGATCCGGATCGAGCCAAGGCTGACCGGGTAATGGAGGCCCTGCTCAGGATGAAGAAGCTAGACATCGAGGAGCTGCAGGCGGCCGCCAACAACGGCTAAGACTGGCTCGGCGATGGGCGCTCTCGATCTTCGTTTTATGCGAGACGCCCGGCCAGCAAGGTTGCTCCCCGGTGGGCGATGGCGGCGACGGTCAGCATCGGGTTGACTCCGGACGCCGTGGGGAAACAGGAGGCGTCCATCACGTAGAGACCGGCAATGCCGTGGACCTGGTTGGTGGGTCCCACCACCGAAATGGCCGGGTCTGATCCCATCCGAGCCGAGCCCATCTGATGGAAGGTGA
>JBQTHI010000111.1:0-4169 GCA_052390035.1 Actinomycetota bacterium
ACCGCCCGTGGTGAGCAGACCGGCGCAGTCCACCATCGCTTGGCGAAACCGGGGGGAACTCAGTTGGGTCGATGATTCCAGCACCGAAAGGTCGGGTCGTCCCCGAGCATCGAGCTGGATGGCGGGCACCTCGACCCCGTGCTGCACAAGGCACTCGCCAAAGCGGGCTATCGCTTGGTCAGCATCGGCCGGTAGCGAGGTGGTTGTGACCGGAACGGTGGTGGTGACCTCCGGGCCCACCGCAGGCGCTTCACACGCTGCGGCGATAAGCCCGAATGCCACCGCCACCAACAGTCGGGGCATCGGGCCCCGATGGTATCTGCCCTTGGTTTAACTTCTGCGATGCCGGCTCTTGCCGAAGCTCGTCTCGGCTTCGGGTGTGGCGTGCGCCAACAGAGAGAAAAGGGTGGTCTTGCGAGGGGCAAAAACCCTCGTTGGATCGGTGATGACCGAAGACCCCGAATCGGTCAAGTCGATCTGAACCGCCCCACAGGCGGTGCACTTAGCCCGCCCGCCAATCCCGGAGTCGTCCTCGTAGTGATGACGCCCCGCCCTGCATTCCCTGACGAATGCCACTTTCTGCCTCCTTGTGATTGCCCGCTAAGGCATTTTAGAGGCGGGGGTTGCCTGGAGCCATGACCTATCCCCCAAAATGAGCCTCAGGCACTAGGACCAAGATCAATCCCCGGTGAGGATCATCGCCAGATCCCTAACTCGGACCTGGTCGCCCTTGCCGATCTCTTTTACCCCGTCATCGATCATGACGTAGCAATACGGGCAGGAAACGGCAATCTCATCGGCGCCGGTGGAGACCGCCTCCTCCGCCCGCTCGACGTTGATCTTCTTACCGATGTGTTCCTCCATCCAGAACCGGGAGCCCCCAGCCCCGCAGCACAGAGCCCGGGTGCCATGCCGGGGCATCTCCACGAGGTCGACTTCGCCGGTGCCGGCCAACACCTCGCGGGGATCGAGGTAGATGTCGTTATGCCGTCCGAGGTAACACGGATCGTGATAGGTCACCTTCCTCCGGCTACCGCTGGCCGCCGGCACCACCCGCTCCTGGCGAAGCAGTTCGGCGAGCAACACCGAATGGTGGACCACCTCATAATCGCCCCCCATCTGCGGGTATTCGTTGGCCAGGGTGTTGAAGCAGTGAGGGCATTGGGTGATGATCTTCTCCACCCCCAATTCGGCGAACGTGGCGATGTTGGCCAGGGCCAGCTGCTGCCAGAGATATTCGTTGCCGGCCCGTCGAGCCGGATCGCCATTGCAAGTTTCCTGGGCGCCAAGGATGGCGAAGTCGATCCCCGCCTGGTGAAGCAGCTTGGCCAGGGCCTCCGAGACGGCCGCGTTCCGATCGTCGTAGGACCCGGCACACCCGACGAACCACAGGTAATCGGCTCTATCCACGTCGCGTCCCAGCACTGGGATGGGGAAGTCGAGCCGGTTGGTCCAGGCCTCCCTCCGTTCACGACCGAGTCCCCAGGGGTTGCCCTGATTCTCCATCGCCACGAATGCCTTCGACAGTTCCGAAGGGAAAGACGACTCCATCATCGTCAGGTACCGGCGAAGGTCGAGGATGCGGTCGAGGATCTCGATGTTGACCGGACAGATGTCGTCGCAGGCCCGGCAGGTGGTGCAGGACCACACCTCTTCGGGCTGGATGCGCTGGCCGACGCCATCCCCGACGATGTCAATGCCGGCGGCCAAGCTGACCGGAGGAGATATGCCGGCGTTGACCGCCGCCACTTCACCCACTTTCAACACTATCTCCCGCGGGTCGAGCGGCTTTCCGGTCAGGTTGGCCGGACACACCGAGGTGCATCGCCCGCAGATCGTGCAGGCCTCGGTGTCGAAGAGCTGTTTCCAGGTGAAATCGGACACGACCGAGGCGCCGATGGTGTCGATCTCCTCCGCCTCGGCAAGGTTGACCACCGGCCGCATGGCGCCCTTCGGCCTGTCTCGGGGGGCGAGGAACATGTTGACCGGTGAGGTGAGCATGTGGCGAAGCTTGGTGGCGGGGAGGGCGACGAGGAACATCAGAAACGCAGCAACGTGGACCGACCACGACGTCTGATGGACCACTGCGGCAACCGCGTCGGGAACAAGGAAGGAGAGAGGTCGACCAACGAACGACCAGACCTCGAAGTCGGGACGGCCGGCCAAGGCGATCCGGGCAGCCTCGGTAGTCAGGCCGGTCAGCCCGATGATGATGAGCAGCGAGAGTATCGACGCGTCTTCCGGTTTGGTCTTCGAGCGCAGTCGCCAGGGTCGTTGCAGATAGCGACGGAAGACGGCCAAGGCGAGACCGCCCAGATAGACCAGGGCGGCCAGGTCAAGGATCGCCGAATAAATCAGGTAGACGTTGCCTTTCAGAAAGGCCAGGTTGCTGGGAAGGAGATGGTCGATCTCCAGGGTGACGGTGCCGGCGAACAGCACCAAGAACCCGTAGTAGACCATCGAGTGCATTAGTCCGGCTTGGGGGTCGCGCATCAGCGTCTTCATCCGCAGACCACGGTCGAGTTGACGCAGCCTCGCTCCCCACTGGCCGGTGCGCCGTTCCCGAGCCCCTCGACTCCACGACGTCGCTCGCTGAGCGAACAGGCCACCGGCGACCGCCACGAACCCGGCGGTGGTCAGATAGAAGACGACCTGAAGCCACGAGGGGATGTTGCCGAAAACCACCCGGCCGACTTCGGGGGTCGGGTGCTCGGGCAGTGTGCCGAGAAAGCCCAAAACGAGGGTGGCTACCGCTGCCACCGCTCCCAAAGCGCCGATTACGAATGGGGCCGTAGGGCGGCGTCTACCCGACGTGGATGTGATTTCGCTTTCGATCTGGTGGGTGGTTGCCACTGCAGGGGCTCAAGGCGTCGGTCTAAGCCAGCCCCAGTTCCTTCTTGAGCTCTTCGAGTCGAGCATCGGCCTGGGCCATCGACACCGCCTCGCGCAGTTCCGATTCGGCGCCTTCGGGGGTGGCCTCGCGCAGCTCGGCCCGAGCCTGAGCCTCCGAAAGACGGGACTGGATCTTCTCTTCCACCTTGTCGAGGGAGGGGGCGTTGGCCTCCATCGACACCGAGATCGATTCGACCGCCCGGTTCACGGCTTCCTGCATTCGGGCCTGCTCCAACTGTCCTACCAGTTGCATTCGCTTGGCGGCCAGCTCCTGAAGGCGCATGGCGTTCTGGGTGACGGCGCTCTTGGCCTGATCGGCCTGGGTGATGGAGATCTCGTATTGCTCTTTGAGACCGTTCAAGTTCGACTCGGCCGCCTGCAGTTTGAGCGCTACTGATTGGGCGGCGTTGGTCCATTTCGATTGACCCGCCGTATCTCCGGCATTTTTGGCCGATTCGGCTCGCAGCAACGCCTGTTTGGCTACCTCTCTGGCGTCCCCTACATCTTTGGCGGCGCCTTCGATCTTGGCCTCGACCTGAGTCCGGTGGGCGATGACCTTCGCCGCCTGGTTCCGCAACTCCTGGTCGCGCCTCTTGGCCTCGTTGATCGCCTGTTCGATCTCGACAGCCGGGTCCATGGCCCTCTCGGCGGCCATCCCGAACAGGGTCTTGAGGTAGTTCCAGATTCGACGCAGCAAAACATCCTCCCTCTTATGTGGAGAGCGAGCTTAACGGCCACCCCTGTCGCTAAGCCGTGCCGTTGGTGTCGCCCGTCTACCGTCCGCGTCGGGCGCGGGCCATGTTTCCCCGGCTCGCCGAACCCCGCGACCTCGAGCGGGGAAACGGAACCCCCATCCGGCCGCGTTGGCGGCGCGGGCCTGGCCCCCAGTCGTACGGCATCCCCTGACCCATCCCTCCGACCAGGATCGAGAAGACGTCCAGCCAGTCGAGGCCCGAGCCACCTCCCGAGCGGGGGACCTGCGGAGCCGGATAGGCGTCGGCTCCCATCGGAATGCGTCGAGGTTCAGGCGCCTCGCCCCGGCGCAGCTTTTCGGCGTCGGCGGCGCACACCATCACCGTCCTTTTTCCGGCCGGGGTATCCAGCACTGCTTCTTCCACCCCGGCCCCATGGGTGGGGTCGAAGAAGCAGTGAGAGGGCGCCTCGGCCGATGGCTCCGGGGGCGCCGGCCGGCCCTCGATCAACGCCGCGGTGGCCTCCAGCTCCCAGCGGGCCCGGTCGAGGTCGTCGGAGAGGGCTTCGAGCTGGCTTAGGGTCGT
>JBQTHI010000112.1:0-22317 GCA_052390035.1 Actinomycetota bacterium
TCAGAGGGGAGCAGATCCGGGGTGAACTGGATCCGGTTGAACTCACAATCGATCGATCGAGCCAGCGACTTGGCCAGCAGTGTCTTTCCGACGCCGGGGACGTCTTCGATCAACACGTGACCTTCCGCCACCAGACACACCAGGATCTGGTCGATTGCCGGACGTTTGCCCTGTATCACCACTTCGATGTTGTCGGCGACGTCGGCGAAGGTCCGGGCGAACCAATTCACCTCGAGCTGGCTGTCGGCGGTCACCAGCCGGCCCTCGCCCCTTTGGTCATCGTCCGCACGGTCTATGGCTCATGTCTGGTCTCCTTCGCTCATGTCGCAATAGCCCCTGGTGTCGTTGACTGTGGAAGGTAATCTGAACGATATTCCGGGGTGGATGCAAAAGGAGGCGTCAGGTGTTCCGTGGGCGGGGAGCCGGGGCCGAGGCTCGATGGTGGGCCGAGGCAGCCTCGTTGTTTCTCGAATTGACCAGTATGGCCTGGGCGCTCCGCCGGCGCGGCTGGTGGCGGCGCCGCCCTTTTGTCCCGTTGCCTGACCGGGCCTATGTCGAGTGGCGTGCCTACACCGCATATGGCGACCGATCGGCGCGGATCAGCCGATCCGACCTGGCCTCTTACCTACGCTGGCGGCGCCGGTATCGCCAATTCGTCGGATCGGTGCCAACGTGACCATCACCGGGCTTCGTCAGCGACTCGAAAACTTGGAAGGGGTGGCCGGGATCCAGCTCGAGCTGGCCGAAGGAGGTCTCAGTGGGATCCGGGTGACGTTGTCGGAGGGGGCCGACGAGGCTTTGGTGCTCGAACGTGTCCGGGCGATGTTGGTCACTTACGGATTGCGTTCACCCGATCCGATCACTGAGGCCGTCTCCAATGGGGGTGTCGTCGACGAAATCGAGATATCGATCGCCCAGGAGGGTGAGGCGATGAGAGTGGTTGTTGCCGGACTGGGGGAGATAGTCGTCCAGGTGGTGGAGCCGACCCCATTGGCGGCCGCCCGGGCCGTGGCCAGGGGTCGGGCCCGGCTGCTCGGCCGGCCGGAACCCGAGGTGCTTTGGATCGGGTTGGATCTGGTGGGTGATTGGAAGATCCTCACCGTCCTTTCTCGGCTCCCCGGGGGAAAGGTGACGGTGGGAGCCGCTGTGGTGGAGGAAGGGTGGGAGCCTGCCCTCAACATCGCCGTCGCCCGCTCGTTCGAGTGAGCTTGTACGGCCGGTTGACGAAACATCAACAAGGCGATGATGGCTCGGCATTAGTTGTCTGGCGGCGGATAGGGGCTTGATAACCTTCGACGACGATGGTCAGGTCGTTGATCCTCAATGCCAGTTATGAGCCGCTGTCGGTGGTGCCAAGCCGGCGGGCGGTCGTTCTCGTTTCGCGCGGCCGGGCGAGCGTCATCGAACATCGCGACGAGGTGTGGCATGCGGCCACGTTCTCTATCCAGGTGCCGTCGGTAGTTCGACTCAACACCTACGTGAAGGTGCCCTACGAACGGACCATCCCGGTAAGCCGTCGAGCAGTCTTTGGGCGAGACAACCACCGGTGCCAGTACTGCGGAGCACCGGCCGAGAGCCTTGATCACGTCACCCCACGGTCCAGGGGCGGAGCACACACCTGGGACAACGTGGTCGCCTGCTGCCGCCGCTGCAACCTGCACAAGGGCGACCGGCTTCTCGGCGAGGCGGGGCTCAGCCTCGTCCGCCGCCCCTCCGCTCCCCATCGTTATGGGTGGGTATTCGCAAGCGCCGGGTACGTACTCGATCCGTCCTGGCACGCATATCTGCTGAGCGCCTAAAAGGCCGAGCACCTCTCCCGATGCCTCCGCCCAATGCCTGTGTCGGTCCTGGGCCGGGATCTCGGTGGGGGGAAATGGTTGACTTATGGCACAAAGTGGGGCAAACTGGCACACCAGAGGAGGACAGCCACATGAGGGAAGGACAGATGTGTTCCTCGGCAAAGCGGTTCACACCATCGATGAGAAGGGCCGGTTGGTCCTCCCGGCGTTTGTCCGTCGGAGTCTGGAGGGGGCAGAAAAGTGCATCATCGCTCCCGCTCGCGATGGATCCCTCACCGTCTTCCGCCCCGAAGATTTCACCAGGGAAGCCGACCAGATGATGGCGGCCGCCACCAACCCTAGAGGACGACGGCTCCTGCGGATGTTCACCTCGACTGCTCACGAGCAGAAGGTCGACAAGTCGGGGCGGATTTTGATCAACGAGGTCTTACGACAGTTCGCCGGCATCAGCATTCCATCCGAGGTAGTGGTGAACGGCTACTACCGCGCGGCGGAGATCTGGAACATGGCTCGCTTTGAGCAAAACGAGGCGAAGGCCACCGGCGAGTACATCGAGACCGACGATGAGGAGGACACCACCGCCTAGTTCTGGATCATGGCCAGCCCCCCGGTAACCAAATGGAAGGCCCCTGACTCCGCCCGCTTCCTTTTGGTGCCAGCGCCCGGGGGGCTGGCCATGGCCCAGGACCGGCAGCCCGGATTTCACCGGCCAGTGATGGTCGGCGAGGTGGTGGAACTGCTCGGACCGGTTCCGCCGGGGGTGGTGGTCGACGCCACCTTCGGGGGAGGAGGCCATGCGGTGGCCTTGTTGAGGGCGCTCGGACCCGATCACCGGGTACTCGGCATCGATCGGGATCCTGAAGCCCTCGGGCCTGAAGTGGCCGGGCCCGAAGCGGTCGGGCGAGAGATGGTGAAGCCGGAGGACGTGAGGAGGCTGACGGTGGTAAGAGGGAACTTCGCCGAACTGGCGCGGATCCTCACATCAGAAGGTGTCGGGGCGCCGGTCGGAGTGCTTTTCGATTTCGGGGTTTCCGCCCGCCACCTCGATGATCCCGCCCGTGGCTTCTCCTATCGACATGCGGGGCCGCTCGACATGCGGATGGACCAAGACCAGGATCTCACCGCCGCCGATTTGGTCAATGAGCTCGACGAAGCCGAGCTTGCCCGCATAATCCGTCGGTTCGGGGAGGAGCCGGCCGCTGATCGGATCGCTGCCGCCATTGTCCGAGCCCGCCCCCTCACCAACACCCTCGAGCTGGCCGGGATAGTCGCCGCCGCCGCTTCCCGGGGAAGGACCAGTCGTCGACATCTGCACCCGGCAAGGCGCACCTTTCAGGCTTTGCGGATGGCGGTCAACGGCGAGCTGGAGGCGATCGAGGCCGGTCTCGATCAGGCGCTTTCGGCCTTGACCTCCGGCGGACGATGCGTCGCCATCGCTTACCACTCGATCGAAGACCGGGTGGTCAAGGCTCGCTTCGCCGCGGCGGTCGGTGGCTGTGTGTGCCCGCCCGAGTTGCCGGTATGCGGCTGCGGCGCATCCCCTCAGTTTCGCTCTTTGACCCGCGGGGCGAAGAAGCCCTCGGCAGACGAGCTCTCGATCAATCGGCGGGCGCGATCCGCTCGACTTCGTGCCGTTGAGAAGGTGCGAGGCGAGCCGGGATGACCGCTCCTGCCGTTCGAAGCCAGCGCAGTCCTTTAATCCGTCCGGGCCTCAGGGTCGTCACCGGTCAAGCGCGCAGACACCGACTGTTCCCCTGGATGGCGTTTTCACTCGTCGCCGTTCTGGCGTTCCTCGGGATGGTCTTCACCAGAACGTCGCTCGATCGCAGCGCCATCGAGCTTGCCGGGTTATCCCAAAGTGTGGCTGACCAGAGATCGCTCAACCAGCGCCTCCGCCTTGAGGTGGCCCGTCTGGAGAGCCCGGCGCGCATCGCCCCGCTCGCCGAGCAGTTGGGCATGGTCTACCCGCAGACCAGTGGTCGGCTGGTAGTAGAAGGGGTCATCCCCGCCACGGTGGCCGACCCCCACTGGTCCGAGATGGACCGATTCGCCGCACCGACGTCTTCGGGCCCAACGTCTTCCGCCATAAGGCCCGGGGGCTGAAATGGCAGCCCGGCGGGCGGGTCGCCGGCTGGGTGCAGCCCATTTCCGGCTTGGAACGCTCGGAGTGATATTGGCGCTTGGCTGGGTGGGGATGGCGCTGCGGCTCTACCAGGTACAGGTCGTGCAGGCGCCCGAGCTTGCCCAGGAAGGAGCCGAGCAACGCCAGACCGAGCGCCGCCTGCTTCCCCAGAGGGGCAACATCTTCGATCGCAATGGCGATCCTTTGGCGATGACGGTGGAGGCGCGCAGCATCTACCTGCGCCCCGCCGAGGTCCTCGAGCCGCTGTTTGTAGCCCAGCAGATCGGCGGGCTGCTCGGACGAGGCCAGGATGAGCTGCTGGCCGAGATCCGATCGGGCGCCGAGTTCGTCTACGTAAAGCGTCAAGTGGAGCTCAACCTTTCTCAGCAGATCATCGACCTTTCCCTTCCCGGG
Organism: Actinomycetota bacterium; assembly: GCA_052390035.1. Lineage (GTDB taxonomy): Bacteria > Actinomycetota > Acidimicrobiia > Spongiisociales > ZC4RG35 > JBQTHI01. The sequence goes on from JBQTHI010000112.1 coordinate 4,336, forward strand.
GTCTACGCACACGACGAGGCCAAACGGGTCTACCCGACGGGACCCGTTGCCTCCCAGGTTGTCGGGTTTGTGAACATCGACGGAATCGGATCGGAGGGCGTCGAGTACCAGTTTGACGATCAACTCAAGGGCATTCCCGGAGTGGTGAGCTTCGAGCAGGCACCGGACGGTGTTCCGATCCCCTGGGCGCCATCGCAAACCACTCCGGCGGTGCCAGGCGACGATCTGGTGACGACGATCGACCTACCGACCCAATACGCCGCCGACCAGGCCTGTCAGGAGACGCTTTTGACGACCGGTGGCACGGGCTGCTGGATCGTGGCGATCGAGGTCGAAACCGGAGCGGTCCTGGCAATCGCCGGAGCACCGGTTTTCGATCCAACCACCCGCCTGGCGAGCGACGGGTCGGCCTTCGCCAACTTCGCCGTGAGAGGCATGTATGAGCCCGGCTCCACCCAGAAGCTCATCACCGTGGCCGGGGCCATCGAAGATGAAGTCGTTGGTCCCGACACTGTGATCGGAGCGGTGGCGGATCAGATCGAGTTGAGGCCCGGGGCCTGTGTGAGCAACACCGACGAGGTGTACGGTTGTTACTCGGACTTCGAAGAACACGACACCCACGACATGGCGGTGATCGACGTTTTTAGGCGGTCGTCCAACGTCGGCACCATCAAGATCGCCCAGATGATGACGAGGGACCAGATCGCCAGGCATTTGGAGGCGTTCGGCTTCGGAAAGGCCACCGGGCTCGACTATCCGGGAGAAGCCAACGGTCTCATCAACCTGGACCCCTCCTGTCAGACCTGTCGCCTGTCGGCCGCGATCGGTTATGGAGTGGCGGTCACTCCCCTCCAGATTGCCGCGGCTTATGGGGCAATCGGCAACGACGGAGTCTGGGTGCGGCCCCACTTGTTGGCTGCCACCCACTCCCTCGATGGAACCACCCACCAGACCGAGGGAGAAACCCGGCGAGTAGTCAGTCAACGCACCGCCCATCTGATGAGGCAACTCCTTTCGCAGGTAGTGGAGGCTGGGACCGGGATCTCTGCCCAGGTTCCCGGATATCAGGTAGGTGGCAAGACCGGCACCGCCGACAAGCTGGGCGAAGATGGGCGGTATACCGACATCACTATGGCGAGCTTTGTCGGGATGGGTCCGATCGACGATCCCAAGGTGGTGGTGGCGGTGGTGGTCGACAGCCCGGCCTACGAATATCGAACGGGCGGCCTCGCCGCCGCCCCAGCCTTCGCCCGGGTCCTCGAACAGGCCCTCCACCGGCTAGGAGTCCCCCCCAATGCCGCCTCCGGGTAGCACGATGGCCCACTTGGCTGAACTGTTGGACGGCGAGTTGGCGGGCGATCCCTCGGTGCGGGTGGTCGATGCCTCCCATGACAGCCGTCAGATCAAGCCCGGCTGGATGTTCATAGCCGTACCAGGCGGATACACAGACGGCCACGACTACATATCCGCCGCCACTGGCAACGGAGCGGCCGCCTTATGCGTTTCCCGTCCGGTGAAAACCCCATTGCCGTCGCTGATGGTCGCCGATACGCGCCGGGCGATGCCGGCGCTGGCCGCTGCCATTCACGACCATCCTTCGGCCCGCACCCGGGTGGTGGGAGTTACCGGGACCAACGGCAAAACCACCGTCACGTTCATGCTCGAGTCGATCATCAGAGCGACCGGCGCCCAAGGCGGCCTGATCGGAACCGTTGTCAGCCGAGCCGGCGACCATGTCTTCGAAAACCCGCGCACCACCCCCGAAGCCACTGACTTCCAACGACTGCTGGCGCTGATGGTCGCCTCCGGGGCCGAGGTGATCGCCTGTGAGGTATCCAGCCACGCCCTCGCCCTTGGCCGAGTCGAGGAGACCCGCTTCGAAGTGGGAGCGTTCACCAATCTGACCCAGGATCATCTCGACTTCCACCCGAGCATGGAGGCCTACTTCGAGGCGAAGGCCCACCTGCTGGAAATGGCGGAGAAGCAGACGGTTTGGATCAGCGACCCGTATGGCGCCCGCCTTGCTCGGCGTTATCGCGAATCACTCACCGTGGGTTGGGACGGAGAGGTCACGGCGAGCAACACCATCCTTGATCGTGACGGGACCCGGTTCGTCCTCGAACTCCCCGATGGTCCGGTCCCGACCAGAATCCGCCTGGCGGGCCGTTTCAATCTCTCCAACGCCCTCATGGCGGCAGCTTGTGCGCACCTAGTCGGCTTCAGTGGCACCCAGATCGCAGCCGGGCTCGAGGCCCTTCGCACGGTACCGGGGCGATTCGAACGAGTGGCGACCAAGCGGGGACCGACGGTGGTCGTCGACTATGCCCACACCCCCGATGGCATCGCAACCGTGATCGACGCCGCCCGCCACCTAACGGAGGCTCGGGTAATTGCGGTGATCGGCGCCGGCGGCGATCGCGACCGGGGCAAGCGTCCCGAAATGGGGCGTGCGGCCACGGGCGCCGATCTGGTGATAGTGACCTCGGACAACCCGCGAAGTGAAGATCCCGATGCCATCATCGACCAGGTGGTCGCCGGGATGGGAGGCGCGCGGGTGATCCGAATCACCGACCGCCGGACGGCGATCGCTCAGGCGCTCACCGTCGCCGAAACTGCCGACATCGTGCTGATCCTGGGCAAAGGCCATGAGACAGGTCAAGAGATCGGCGGCGTGGTCCACCCGTTCAGCGATCGACAGGTGGTAACCGAGGAACTGGCTCGCCTCGAGGGCCGGGCATGATCAGGCTGCTGATCGCTGCCGCCACCGGTGTGACCGTCTCCATATTCGGCACCCCGATCGCCATCGACATTCTGCGCAGACGTGCCATCGGTCAGTTCATCCAGGAGGAGATCACCGGCCACGTCCACAAACAGGGCACCCCCACCATGGGAGGGGTAGTCATCATCATCGCCACCCTGACCGGCTACCTCTTTGCCCACCTGCGGGTGTGGACTCCCCAAGAGGGCTTCAGCCTCGAGGTTCACCCGTTCACGTCCGGCGGGTTGATGGCTGTGTTGGCGCTGGTGGGGATGGGCCTGGTCGGCTTCCTCGACGATTTCACCAAATTCGTCCGCAAACACAGCCATGGTCTCAACAAAAGGGCCAAGTTCTCCCTGCAGTTGGCGATTGCCATAGGCTTCGCCCTCGCCGCCCTCACCGAAGGTCCAAACGTGGGGATCAGCACCGAGATCTCGTTCGTGCGTCCGCTCGGACTCGACCTCGGGGTGCTGTTCGTGGGCTGGGTCCTGTTGATGTTGACCGGGGCCGCCAACGGCGTAAATTTGGCGGACGGGATGGACGGTCTGGCCGGGGGCAGCGCCGCTCTGGTGGCGGGGGCCTACACCGTCATCACCTTCTGGCAGTTCCGGAATCCGACGGTCTACCAGTCTCTCGACCCTCTCGAACTGGCGGTGGTAGCCGCCGCCATGTTCGGGGCGCTGCTCGGGTTCCTGTGGTGGAACGCGCCCCCTGCCCAGATTTTCATGGGCGATGTCGGATCCCAGGCCATCGGAGGGTTGCTGGCCGCCCTCGCCTTACTCAGCAACACCCATCTGCTGCTGGTGGTGCTGGGAGCGATATACGTGGCCGAAACGCTCTCGGTCATCATCCAGGTGGCGAGCTTTCAGACCACCGGGAAACGGGTCTTCCGCATGGCGCCTATCCACTTCCACTTCGACATCGGCGGATGGCCGGAGACGACCACCGTCATCCGGTTCTGGATATTGACCGGCGTGGGGGTGGCGCTCGGCCTGGGACTCTTCTACGCCGACTTCGTCGCGGTGGAAGACCTCCTCGGATGACCGGGGTACCAACCACGGGCACGCGGACCCGGATGCTGGTGTTAGGCGCGGCCGTCTCCGGGACGGCCGCCGCCCGGCTGGGGAAACAACTCGGCTACTCGGTGACTGTTTACGACCAGCGGCCCGCCACCGGGACGGCTTTGATGGGAGAGGGGATCGGAGTAGTCAACGGTGCCTGGGATCCCGACCTGCTCGCCGGGGTCGGCTTGGTAGTCGCCAGCCCCGGCATCCCGATCCGGGCGTCGGCGATAACCGATGCACGCGAGGCCGGCCTTCCGATCTGGAGTGAAATCGAGTTCGCCTGGCGACAGTTGTCGGTGCCGGTGCTGGCAGTCACCGGCACCAACGGCAAGACCACCGTCACCGAAGCGGCCACAGCCATGTTGGTCGCCTCCGGTATCGGGGCGGCGGCAGTCGGCAACATCGGCACCCCCCTCTCGGCAGTGGTAGGTGACCAATACGAGCTGCTGGTGGTCGAGGTGTCGAGCTTCCAGCTGGAACTCACCGAAGCTTTCCATCCACCGACGGCAGCGCTCCTCAACATCTCCCCCGACCATCTCGATTGGCATACCAGCTACGCCGCCTATGTGGCCGCCAAGTCAAAAATTTTTGCCAACCAGACCTCGGCCGACCTGCTGGTCTACGACGTCGACGACCCAGGGGTTGGGGCAGTGGTGGGCTCGGCCCCCGGACGCCGTCATCCGGTCTCGGGACGGTTCCAGCCCGCCGGCGGGAGCGGTCCCAGCGGAGAGGTGCTGGCCTTGCCTGGACTGATTGTTCGTCTCGACGGCCTGACCTCCCGGGACCCGGCGTTGATATCTGATCTAGCTGCGGCGGCGGTGGCTGCCCTCGATCGGGGAGCCCGGCCCGATGCGGTAGAAGCAGTGTGCCGCCGTTACCGGCCGGGCTCCCATCGCCGCCAAACGGTGGCGACCGTGGCCGGAGTGACCTATGTCAACGATTCCAAAGCCACCAATCCCCACGCTGCTCTTGCCAGCATCGCCTCTTTCAGAACCGTTGTGCTGATCGCCGGTGGGCTGGCCAAGGGGCTGGACATCACCCCGCTGGCGGCCTCCCCCAATGTTCGTTTTCTGGTGGCGATCGGCGAAGCCGGACCGGCGCTCGTGGCGCATTCGCCAGCAGGGCAAGCAGAACTGGTGAGCTCGATGAGCGAAGCGGTGGCGGTGGCCAGTCGGATGGCCGAGCCGGGCGACACGGTCTTGCTGGCCCCGGGCTGTGCCAGCTTCGATATGTTCTCCGATTACAGCGCCCGGGGAGATTCATTTGCCGCGGCGGTCACCGAGATCGCCGTTCAAGCCAATCGGAAGGGGGGGGCCGCCTGATCGGAACTGTCACGTCGATCGCCCGCGCCCGAGCTACCGCCCGAAACCGGAGCGAAACCAACCGGGTCAACACCCGCATTGCCACAATCCTCCTGGCTGCCGTCGTCGTGCTGCTCGTCATCGGTCTCGGGGAGACGATGTCTGCCTCATCCATACGGGGTTTGTCGGACGCCGAGGATCGCTTTTTTTATTTCAAACGCCAACTGGTAGGCCTGGGACTGGGGATCGTCGGGCTGGTGGCGGCAGGTCGGATCTCGTACCGGCGTCTGCGCCATCTTGCCGTTCCTTGCTACTTCGGGACGGTCGCACTGTTGGTCATGGTGTTGTTCTCGGGTCTCTCCCGCAACGGCTCGCGCCGATGGATCGACTTCGGCTTCGTCACATTTCAGCCCTCGGAGTTGTCGAAGCTGGCGGTGGTATTGACCCTCGCCCTGATCCTCGAGAAAAAAGGAAACCTGCTTCGCCGCCCTGGGCATTTCGTGGGGCCGGTGGCGCTCACGGTCGGCCTGACCGGGGGGCTGATCATGCTTCAACCCGACCTTGGCACCACGCTGGTGGTCGGAGCGGCCGGTATGGCGGTCGTCCTGGTTTCGCGGGCGCCCTTTCGTTATGTCGTCACCCTGGCGGCGCTGGGAGCCCTGGCCGGTCTGTTGCTGGCGCTGACCGAGGGTTACCGGGCCGATCGGATCACCAGCTACCTCAACCCGTGGGCTGACCCCGCCGGGACCGGATATCAGGTCATCCAGGGCTACTACGCCCTGGGGACCGGCGGACTGTTCGGGGTGGGGCTCGGGGCCAGCCGGGCGAGGTGGGAGTACCTACCCAACGCCCACACTGACTTCATCTTCGCGATCATCGGCGAGGAGACCGGGCTGATCGGAGCCACAATGGTGCTGGCCCTGTGTCTCGTGATCGCCCTGGCCGGATGGTCGATCGCCGCCCGTGCTCCTGACCGTTACGGAAGAATGGTGGCTGCGGGGCTGACCGGGTGGCTGTCTTTCCAGGCGTTGACCAACGTGGGCGGGGTCCTCGGTCTCATCCCCATCACGGGGATTGTCCTGCCATTTGTCAGCTACGGCGCCACCGCACTCATCGTCTGCCTCACGGCGGTCGGCATACTTATCAGCATCGCCCGCCAGGGCGTCGCCGGGTCGGAGCCCTGAGTGCTCGGCCCTGGGTGCTTCGTACCCGTGTGCACGCAGACTCTTGGCAGTAGATGAGTTTTGTGATTGCCGCCGCCGGAACCGGAGGCCACATCTACCCGGGGCTGGCGGTCGCCGAGGCGTTGGTGACGGCCGGCGTGGCGAGCTCCGAGGTGCTGTTCGTCGGCGGCAACCGGCTCGAATCCGAGGTCTATCCGGCCGCCGGATTCCCGTTTCATCCGGTCGAGTTGCGCGGGCTGGCACGCCGGCTGACCCCCGACAACCTCGCCATCCCGGCGGTGATCTGGCGGGCGACCCGGACGATCGAACGGCTGATGGCACGCCATGGGGTGAAAGCGGTAATGGGGATGGGAGGATATGTCACGGGTCCCGCCGGCCTCGCCGCTCGTCGCCGCCGGGTGCCGCTCCTCATCGCCGAGCAGAACGCCCGCGCCGGTCTCGCCAACCGGTTGTCCCAACGGATGGCCACCCGAGTGTTTGGGTCGTTTCCAGTGACCGTCGGTCTGGCACGAGCGGAATGGGTTGGCAACCCGATCCGGGGCGGGTTGACCGCATTCGACCGGCTCGCCCTTCGCGGATCGGCGCTAACTCGTTATCGCCTTCCCGCCGATCGCCCGGTGGTCGGGATGTTCGGTGGGAGCCTGGGGGCAGGAGTGCTCAACCGGGCGGCCTTCGAGCTGGCCAACTCCCACCTCGGCGGCTCCGCCCCGGCTTTTTCACTGCTCCATCTGGTGGGCCCCACCCACGTCACCGAGGTCTCGGCGATGGCGGAAGGGTCGCCGATCCCCTGGCGGGTGGTCGGCTTCGAGCGAGAGATGGAGTTGTTCTACGCCGCCTGCGATCTGGTGGTGAGCCGAGCAGGAGGAGCGGTGGCCGAGCTCACCGCCACCTATACCCCGGCGATCTTGGTGCCGGGCGGCTTTGGATCGGCGGGTCACCAACAGGCCAACGCCGCCGTGCTGGTCGAGGCGGGGGCGGCGGAGATGATCAAAGAAGGCCAACTATCGACTCTCCCGTCGGTAGTTCACCGACTGCTCGACCCGTCCTCGCTGGCCCGGATGGCCGCCGCCTGCGCCGGCCTGGCCCAGCCCAAGGCCGCGGCGACAATCGCCGATGCTCTCGTCAAGGCTCATGGCTGACTTGTCACATTTGGCACCCCTCGACCTCGGCGGCGCTCGGCGTATCCATCTTGTGGGTGTGGCCGGAGCGGGCATGAGCGCCCTAGCCAAGCTCCTCAGCCAATCCGGGCTGGAGGTGAGCGGCTCGGACCTTCGCGATGGGATCGACCTTCGCAGCCTGGCCGACTTGGGGATCACTACGTGGGCCGGACACCGACCCGACCTATTAGCCGGGGTCGACCTGGTTGTCGCCTCATCGGCGGTGCCCGAAGACGACCCCGAGTTAGTCGCCGCTGCCGATCTCGACGTCCCGGTGTGGCGTCGTCCGGACCTGCTTAATGCCATCAGCCGGGCGATACCCACCCTTGGCGCCACCGGTACCCATGGCAAGACGACCACCACCGCGTTCCTCGCCCTGGGGGCGAGGGCGGCGGGACTGGATCCGTCCTTTGTGATCGGCGGCGAACTGGTTGACCTGGCGACCAACGCCCATCGCGGTAGCTCACCGCTGCTCGTCCTCGAGGTCGACGAGGCTTTCGGGACGTTCGAACACTTGACGCTTGCCGGATTGGTGGTGACCAACATCGAAGCGGAGCATCTCGACTACTTCGGAACGGTGGAAGCGATGGAGTCGAGCTTCCTCCGGGTGGCCTCCTCGGTGCGCGGCCCGGTGGTGTGTTGCGTCGACGACCCGGGGGCGGCGCGAATACGAACGGCCATCGGTGCGATCGGTTACGGGTTTTCCACCGAGTCGGACTGGCGAATCGCCGGACTGGTGGAAGGAGAAGGTTCGGTCGAGTTGAAGCTGGTCGGAAAGGGGCGGGAGATCGCGGTGCACGTGCCCCGTCGGGGCAGGCATGTGGCTGCCAACGCGGCTGGCGCCATTTCCCTTCTCGCCGAACTCGGACTCGACCCAGCCCTCGCCGCCGCAGCCATCGCCAACTTCCGCGGGGTCAAACGTCGTTTCGAGCATCGGGGGACAGTCGCAGGGGTGACCTTCATCGACGACTACGCCCACCATCCCACCGAGGTGGCGGCGACCATCGCCGAGGCCCGACACCGCCCGGGGCGGCTGTGGGCGGTTTTCCAGCCCCACCTCTACTCGCGGACCGAGCGGCTTCACCGTCAGTTCGGCCAGGCGCTGGCGGCCGCCGACCGGGTCGTGGTCACCGACGTATACGCCGCCCGAGAGGCTCCAATTCCGGGGGTCAGCGGCGAACTGGTGGCGGCGGCCGCCCAAAGGCTGGGAGCCGAGGTGAGTTATGTCGCCCATCGCAGCGAGGTGGCCGAGTTGGTGGCGGCCGAGGTGGCTCCCGGGGACACGGTGCTGAGCATGGGAGCCGGTGACATCACCCTTCTCGCCACCGAGCTTGGCGCCCTCCTCGGCCTCCGTCATCGACGACCCGAGCGATGACCTCCTGGGATCGGATGGTGGCGGCCGGCAGGGCACAATCCAACGCTGACCTGGCGAGGCTGACCACCTACAAGCTGGGCGGGGCCGCCGCCTATCTGGTCGAAATGGACTCGGTGGGAATTCTGGAGGAAGTGGCCGCCAACCAGGCACAAGACCCGAGGCAGGTGTTGGTCATGGGCAGGGGAAGCAACCTGGTCGTCGCCGACTCGGGCTACGACGGTGTGGTTATTCATGTTGGATCCCAATGGTCGCAGACCGAGGTGGCCGAAGACGTAACCGCACAAGCCGGAGCCGGGCTTCCGACCTTGGCACGGGCCGCCAGCAAGGCAGGCCGTATGGGATTGGAGTTCATGGTCGGAATCCCCGGGACCGTAGGTGGGGGAGTCCGTCAAAACGCCGGTTGCTTTGGCTCGGACATGGAAAGGGTCCTGGTCGATGCCGACATATTCAATGTCGGCAACGGCGATCTGTCGAAGCGATCGGCCTCAGAACTGCGGCTCGGGTATCGGCATTCGAATGTGGCGCCCACCGAGGTCGTGGTAGGAGCCCGCTTTCGCACAGAAAGCGGGCAGCCCGCTCGGGGGGAAGAGAAGATCAGAGAGATCACCAAATGGCGACGGATCCATCAACCCGGCGGCACGCTGAACGCCGGATCGGTTTTCAAGAACCCGCCGGGGGACGCTGCCGGGCGAATCATCGATTCATTGGGCCTGAAGGGGATGAGGGTGGGCGGTGCCGTGGTGTCAGAGAAACATGCCAATTTCTTCGTGGCAATGCCGGGAACACGTTCACTCGACATTTACCTTCTCGTCAGAAAAGTGGCCGGGGCGGTATTGGACGCCACCGGGATTGTGCTCGAGCCGGAGATCCAGTTCGCCGGCCGTTTCGAAGAGGAGGCGTGAACAGCAAACATGAGGTCACCGCCAAACACGAGGTCACCGGTCGAGATCGACGAGCGGCTTGTCCTCCGACGCCGCCAGGTTGCCGAGAACACAGCGCGCATCAGAATGTCCCGACTCCTCATCGTGCTGTCGGTGGCAGTCGCCGCCGCATTGGTGGTCTGGGTCTTTCGCTCACCCCTCCTGGCGGTGGAGGAGGTGCGGGTGTTGGGTGTGGGAGGCAACCGAGCCAAGGAGGTGGCGCAGGCAAGCGGCATTCGCCCCGGCCAGCCGCTGGTGTCGGTTCGCCCCGACGAGGTCGAGAGGACGCTGGTTTCCGATCCGCGAGTCGAGACGGTCGAGGTGCAGCTCTGGTGGCCCCACACCGTCACCGTCGAAGTGACGCCCCGGCCGCCGGTGGCGTGGGTGTTCACTTCCACCGGCTGGAACCTGGTTGGTCGGGATGGAGTCGTGCTCGACACGGCCGCCGAACCCGACGACCAGCTGGCCAGGGTGCGGTTGGCCGAATCAGAGGGAACGCCCACTCTTGGCGTCTTGGCCTTTGTCGCAGAGCTCGATCGTGCCTGGGCACCGCGGGCGACCGTCATCAGCCAGGGCCCTGAGCTTTGGGCCGACATCGCCGGCATATGGGTGCGGTTGGGCCGCCCGGTCGACATGGAGGCCAAGGCCCGGGCGTTGAACGCCCTGCTCGCCACCGGGGTAGAACCCGGTTCGACCATCAATCTCCTGGCACCGGCTCGCCCGGCGGTCGTTGGGCCAATGGTCGTGGGATGAGCTCAGCCCCGGGCTAATCTTAAAGCTCAAGTTGAACGTTATCCCGAGGGGGTTTACAGCCGGGTGTTAGCTGGCTAAACCTCAACTTCAACTTTATCCCGCTGAGCAGGAGACCCGTCAATGAGTGCCCCCAAATTGAGTGCGAGAAGCGTCGCCCAACCCACCGGCTATCTGGCGGTGATAAAGGTGGTTGGAGTCGGCGGGGGCGGAGTCAACGCGATCAACCGCATGATCGAAGCAGGAGTTCGCGGTGTGGAGTTTGTGGCCCTGAACACCGACGCCCAGGCGCTATTGATGTCAGACGCCGATGTCAAACTAGACATCGGGCGCGAGGTAACCCGCGGCCTGGGAGCGGGCGCCAACCCCGAGGTGGGGAGGACAGCCGCCGATGCCCACCGGGCGGAAGTGGAAGACGTCCTCAAGGGAGCCGACATGGTCTTTATCACCGCCGGTGAGGGGGGCGGGACCGGGACCGGGGGGGCGCCGGTGGTCGCCGAGGTGGCTCGTAGCCTCGGCGCCCTCACGGTGGGGGTGGTGACCCGACCATTTGGCTTTGAGGGGAGACGGAGAGCCGTCCATGCCGAGGAGGGGATCCACGCTCTGCGGGAGGCGGTCGACACCCTCATTGTCATCCCCAACGACCGGCTGCTCGACGTCGGCGATCCCAAAGCCCCAATGACGGAGACCTTCCGGTTGGCCGATGACGTATTGATGAACGGGGTTAAGGGCATCACCGACTTGATCACCACCCCCGGCCTCATCAACGTCGACTTTGCCGACGTCAAGACGGTCATGTCGGAGGCAGGAACCGCGGTGATGGGGATCGGGAGGGGTACCGGTGATGAGCGAGCGACCCAGTCCGCCCAGCGGGCGATCTCGTCGCCGCTGTTGGAGACGACCATGGAGGGTGCCCGAGGTGTGTTGCTGTCGGTCGCCGGTCCGTCGTCGATGACTTTGCACGAAGCCACCAAAGCGGCGTCAACCGTCGCCGCCCATGCCGACGAAGATGCCGAGATCATATTTGGCGCCATCATCGACGACAATCTCGGCGACGAGATGAGGGTCACGGTTATAGCCGCCGGCTTCGATCGCAAACGGGCTTATCGTCCCGGCGGTACGCGTTCGGACTCCGTGGAAATCCCCTCCTTCGTCCAGGGATGATCGAATCCCCGGCGGGGACCGGGGTGGCTTTCAGTTCGTCGGCCGATGGCGACCTCCGTCACGATCGGGCACAACGCGATCGGTTTTCTGCCGAGAATCGGATCCCACCCGATTGGGCCTCGGTTGAGCAGGTGCACGGCGACGAGGTGGTGGAGGTCAGCACCCCCGGCGAGCACGGGCCGGCCGACGCCCTCTTCACGGCGAGGCGAGGACTGCCGGTGGCGATCTTCACCGCCGATTGCGCCGGAGTGGTCCTTCTGGCGCGGGGGGCAGTCGGGGCGGCACACGCCGGCTGGCGTGGGGCGTTGGCAGGGGTGGTGGGACGGCTCTCCGGTGCCATGACCGCGGCCGGGTTCCCCCCCGTTCAAGCGGCCGTGGGCCCGCTGATCGGTCCATGTTGCTTCGAAGTGGGCCCTGAAGTTGCCGAGCAATTCGGCGACTTCGTGGCCACCACCACTTGGGGGACGACTTCGGTCGATCTGCGCAGCACGATCGTCGCTCAAATCCCCGGGGTGGCCGTAGCTCCTTTCCGTTCGTGTACCTACCACGACCAGCAGTGGTGGTCTCACCGACGCCAGGCGACCGCCGCCCGGATGGCCGCCGTGGGTTGGCTTCGATGAGCCTCTCCTCGGTCCTCGAACGCGTCGAGAAAGCCGCCGCCCAGGTGGGCAGGGACCCCTCGCTCCTCACTGTTGTGGTGGTCAGCAAAGGCCACTCAGTTGGAGAAGTGTCCGCTCTGTATCGAGCGGGCCATCGGGACTTCGGAGAAAACCGCGCTCAGGAGCTTGCCTCCAAGGTGGGCCACCTTCCCACCGATATTCGGTGGCACTTCGTCGGTCCGTTGCAGACCAACAAGGTGCGACTGGTTCGCCCGATTGTCACGCTGCTGCATTCTCTCGACCGCGAGGCCCTCGGCCAGGCGTGGATGAAGGGCCCGGGACTCCCACCCCCCGCTCTCTTGCAGGTCAACATCGGGCGAGAACTCCAGAAACATGGTGTTTCTCCGGAAGATGCTCCTTCGGTTGTCGACCGGTTGTTGGGAATGGCGGTGCCGCTGCAGGGGGTGATGGCCATACCTCCGGCGGTCGATCGGCCCGAGGCGGCCCGCCCCTACTTTCGGTCACTCAATGAACTGGCCAGGCGCCTGCGGTCCGATCATCCCGCCTTGGTGCACGTGTCGATGGGGATGACCGACGACTTTGAAGTGGCGGTGCAAGAGGGAGCCACGATGATTCGGGTGGGTCGGGCTATCTTTGCGGGGACAGCAAACTAGGGATCATGTCTTCTTTGTTCTCGAAAGCTTTGGTCTACCTGGGCCTCGTCGACGAGGATCCCGCAGAGCCCGATCAGCGGCCGGAGAGCCGAGGGTCGACCGCTCGACGTGGAGGTCGACCTTCGATAGAGCCGGCGGGGCGCCGGGAGCCCGCGTGGCGGGCGCCTATGCGAGATGGCGATGATGAGGATTGGAACAATGACCCGCACCGCCCAAACGATCCCGGCCGTCGGGGCGAGCCACGTCAGGCGGACGCGCTGGGGCGACCGGAAGCACGACGGATCGAACCGATATCGCAGATCGAAGGGCGTCGGGTTGAGCCGCCCAAGGCTATGACCCGTGCCACTTCGGTCCGAAGCGGCGACCACCAGGCGGGTCCCCGGCCGGTCAGAACCATCGATGTGCAGGCCGATGTTCTAGTGGTCGAGGAGTTCGGTGATGCCAAGATCCTCGCCGATCGGGTCCGTGATCGGGTGCCGGTGGTGCTCGACTTGCGCCGCACCAATCCCGACCTGGTTCGCCGGGTAATCGACTTCGGTAGCGGATTGATCTATGCCGTCGACGGCACGATGAGCAAGATCGGGGAGGGGTTGGTGATGGTGCTCCCACCACGGGTCACCCTCTCGAGCGACGAACGACGCCGCTTGCAGCGACTTGGGGTTTACGAATTGGCCGACGAGGATTGATCGCTCTGCCGAGCGACCATCGGAACACCACCATTGGGGATGTGATCTGAGTTGGAGATCATTTGTTTTCTTTTGCGGCTATATGGACTGGCCGTTCTCGCCTGGGTAATCCTGTCGTGGGTCAGGGTACCTTCGAGCCATCCGGTGGGCCGGGTCCAGGTCTTCCTCGATCGGATCATTTATCCGCTGGTCCTGCCGCTGCGGCGGGTGCTGCCTCCTTTGCGGCTCGGTGGGGCCGCCCTCGACCTCAGCCCGTTGGTCCTCCTGCTCGGCATCAGCCTGATCCAACGCTTCATTTGTTAACGAAGAAAATGCCGACCTTTTCTCGGGCTATGGTGAGCAAGCGACCGTATCCTCTGACCGAACGAGAGAGGTAGCGATGAACCTGAACCCGACCGATGTCGAGCAGAAGGCCTTCACACAGGCTCTCCGTGGCTATCAGATGGACGAAGTCGACGACTTCCTCGATGAGGTGGTCAACACCCTCCGCAGCCACGAACAGCGCCTGCGGGAGGCCCAGGAGAAGATAAGGGCCCTGGAGTCTCAGCCGATGTCCATTGGGGGCGACGAGTCAGAGATTTCCCGCGCCATCCTCACCGCCCAGCGATCGGCCGACCGGATCGTGGCCGAAGCCAGAACAGAGGCGGAGGCCATCCGGAGCCAGGCAAAAGAGGAGGCCGGGCGACTGACCGCCGAGCGCGACGCCGAACGGACCGGGCTTCTCGGAGAGATCTCCAATATGCGCGGGCTGGTTGGCGGCCTTCGAGGCAGACTTGCCGAACTGACCGGGAAGATCGGAGTCAACGTCGATCAGATGGACCAGGATCTGGCCGACACCGAGGCCGGGGTGCGGTCCGAACCTCGTCAAGCAGCCCACGCCGCTCCGATGGTTGTGCCCCCGCCGGCTCCCGAACCGGAAGCCGTCGAGCAGGAGGAGCCTGCCCCTCCTTCGTTCAGTGACATTTTTCCCAGCCAGGACGACGAAAAGAGCATGGACGGCTCCGGCGGGACCATCGCGACCGAAGCCAAAGACGCCGCCTCCCGGCTGACCTCCAGGCCATGGGAGAGGGACTGACCTAACCAAAGCCCCTCCCCGACCTGGAGCGGTCCTCCCCGCCGAGCCCGTCCGCTCAGCCGGCCTTGTTGATCTCTATCCCCACATCGGTGCCGTCGAGGTCGACGGTCGGCATCTCCCAGGTGGCGCTCCTCCTCATCGTCGTGGCCAGCACCTCGGTGGTGATGTAGGGAAGATGATTCTCGATGGCGGCGGCGACGAGGTCATCGGCGGTCCACCAAGCCAACTCGATCCGATCGGAGACGTCGAGGCCACTCTCCCTCCGCAGCTGTTGAACGCGGCTGACGAACTCCCGTGCGACCCCCTCGGCTTCCAACGCCTCGTCCGCGCCGAGATCGAGCGCTACCGCCATTCGGTTCCCGGCCGCCACCGCGGTGCCGTCGACGGCGCTCCGCTCGATGGTCAGATCCAATCCGGTGATGGTGGTGCCGGAGATGTCGAAGCCGTTACCGTCGATGAGCGCCTCGATCTGTTCCTCGCTCAACCGGGAGATGGCGCTGGCCGCTTCGTTCATTCTTGAACCCAACCGCGGACCGAGACGCCGATAGTCCGGCTTGGCGCTGAGCCGGAAGAGGCCGATCTCGGAGCTCTTGACTTCCACCGCCTTGACGTTGAGCTCTTCGGCGATCAGGTCGGCATGGTGGCTGACCGCGGTCCTCACCGCCTGGTCATGTCCGATGACGGTCAGGCCCCTGAGCGGACGACGCACTTTGAGCTGGTTCTGTTTGCGGAGCCCGTGGCCCAGGCTGACCACCTCCCTTACCACCGACATGGACTGTTCCAGGGGCCGATCGATCAAAGCTTCATCGGCCGTCGGATACGACCGGTGATGGATGCTGCGCGGGGCGGACGGGTCGACCCGCGCCACCAAATCCTGATGTATCCGCTCGGCGATAAACGGGAGCACCGGGGCAACGACCGCGATAAAGGTGCTCAGCACTTCGTATAAGGTGGCAAAGGCGGCCAGCTTGTCAGCATCATCATCACCTCGCCGGCGCCAGAACCGGCGGCGGGAACGACGCACATACCAGTTGGTGAGGTCGTCGACGAACGCCAGTATCGGCGGCACCACGTTGTACAGGTAGTAACCCTCCATCTGGTCGTTGACCTCGTTGATGAGGCTTTGCAGCACCGAGAGGATCCACCGATCGAGCTCCGACCGTTCCCTCGGGGATGGAGCGGTGCGCAGGTCGGCCATGGTGATCCCGTCGGCGGCGGCATAGGTAGTGAAGAACGAGAAGGCGTTCCATAGGGGGAGCAGGACGGTCCGGGTGACTTCGCGGATCGAACTCGTCGAAAATCGGAGTGGCTCGGCCCGCAACACCGGGGAGTTGATCAGGTAGGCGCGCAGGGCGTCGGCGCCATGCTCTTCCAGCAGCTCGGCGGGGTCGTCGTAGTTCTTCAGCGATTTGGACATCTTGCGACCATCACCGCCGAGGATCAGTCCGTTGACCACACAATTGCGGAAAGCCCGGGAGTCGAACAGGGCGGTGGCGAGGACGTGGATGGTGTAGAACCAGCCTCTGGTCTGATCGAGCCCCTCGGCGATGAACTGGGCCGGAAATGTGGACTCGAACCGGTCCCGGTTCTCGAACGGGTAATGGACCTGGCCGTAAGGCATCGATCCAGATTCGAACCAGCAGTCGAGCACCTCCGGCACCCTGGTCATCGTCTCGCCGCACTCCCGGCAGGGGAAGGTCACGGGGTCGACGAAGTGTTTGTGGAGGTCGGTCAACCTGACCCCGGACAGCTCCTCCAACTCGGCGATCGAGCCGATGCAACGCATGTGGTTGTTGGCGCACACCCAAACCGGGATGCACGAACCCCAGTAGCGGTTGCGGGACACCGCCCAATCCCGGGCTTCCGCCAACCAGTTGCCAAAGCGGCGGCTGCCGACGTATTCGGGCACCCAATGGACGGTGTCGTTGAGGTCGACCAGGCGCTCCTTGAGCGCTTCCACCCGCACGAACCAGCTGGGGATGGCTTTGTAGATGAGGGGCGTATCGGTGCGGTAGCAAAACGGATACTGATGGTGGATCCGTTCGTTGCGGAACAAGGCTCCCCGCCCTTTGAGCATCTTGATGAGGATGGGGTCGGCATCTTTGACGTTGAGCCCCGCCACCTCCGGCACCACATCGGTGAACTTGCCCTCGAGATCGACCGGGTCAACCAGCACCTCGAGCCCAGCCGCCTGCAATGCGTCTAGATCGGCTTCACCAAAAGCCGGTGCCATGTGCACCAACCCGGTACCGTCCTCGGTCGTGACCGTGCCGGCTGAAATGACCTGAAAGGCCCCTTGGTCTTCTTCCCGGGCGAAATAGTCGAAAGGCGGGAAGTAGGTCGCACCGAGCAGTTCGCTTCCGCGGGCGCGGGCCAGCTGCGGCGGAGGCTCCTTGAAATAGGCCGGTATCCGGGCCGCCGCCATCCAGTGACGGGCGCCGTTATCGTCAAAAGCGACATATTCGATGTCCTCGCCGACCGCCACGGCCAGGTTGGAGGGAAGAGTCCAGGGGGTGGTGGTCCAGACCAAGAGATTGTCACCGGATTCGAGGGTCCGGTTGCCCTTCTTTACCTTCAGCCTGACCGTGATCGACGGGTCATTGACTTCCCGGTATCCCCCCAGGTTGACCTCGAAGTTGGACAGGGGGGTGGTGGCACCCCACGAATAGGGAAGCACCTTGAAGTCGCGGTAGATGAGGCCCCGGTCCCACAACTGACGCACCACCCACCAGACACTCTCCATGAATGGAGTGTCCATGGTCCGGTAGTCGTTCTCCATGTCGACCCAGCGGCCGATCCGCCGGATGGTCTTTCGCCAGTTTTCGGTGTTGGTCTGCACCAGGGCCCGGCATGCCTCGTTGTACCTGTCGATGCCGTATTCGGTGATTTGCCGGGGACCGGAGATGCCGAGCTGCTTTTCGACCTCCATCTCGATCGGTAGCCCATGAGTGTCCCATCCGAATCGGCGCTCCACCCGAAAGCCTCGCATTGTCCAGTAGCGAGGAACTACATCTTTGATTACCGAGGCGAGAAGGGTGCCGAGGTGCGGGCTGCCGGTGGGAAATGGGGGGCCGTCGTAGAAGACGTATTCACGGTCGGAGGGTTGTTGCTCGACCGACCTTGCGAAGGCGTCGAGATCGTCCCAGAGATCGAGCATCGCCCGTTCCTCCGCCGGGAAGTCGACGGTGGGGGCAACCCGGACGAAGTCGGAGGCAGTCTGATCGGCGGGCACCATGGACGGGATGGTAGAGACGGCCAACCCGCCGTCCGCGAAC
>JBQTHI010000113.1:0-29877 GCA_052390035.1 Actinomycetota bacterium
TGGCCACATTCGGGCAATTGACGTCTCGATGAGCAACCTGATATGTGACATCGACGGGGTGATATATCGCGGAGAACGGGCGGTTTCGGGAAGCCCGGCAGCCCTGGCCCGGTTCGAGGAGGCCGGATGGCGGATTCTGTTCTGCACCAACAACTCCAGCCGCACCAGAAAGACGGTGGCCGCCAGGATCAAAGCGATTGCCGGCTACCGGGCGGTGCCCGAACAGGTGGTGTCCTCGGCTGCGGCGGGGGCGCAGCTCGTCGCCGAAACGCGACCGCCGACCTTGGTCCTCGGAGGGGACGGAATTGTAGAAGCCTTGGAGGAGGTGGCCGTCCCGGTGGTGGCCACCGCGGCGGAGGCGCGGGCATTGATGGTGGGCCTCGACCTGAAACTGTCCTATGCGCGGTTGCGCGAGGCGACGCTGGTGGTGGCGAGCGGAGGAAGGTTTGTCGCCACCAATCACGACGCCACCTATCCGGTGGAAGATGCTTTTTGGCCAGGCGCCGGAGCACTGGTGGCGGCGGTCGAGGTTGCCTCCGGCATCAAAGCAGAGTTGGCCGGCAAACCTCACCAGCCCATCCGCGACTTGCTGCGCTCGCGCCTTGCGCCGGGCCCCGTATGGGTGGTGGGAGACCGACCGGACACCGACCTGGCGATGGCCGCCGCCGAACCCGAATGGTCCTCGGCGCTGGTGTTGACGGGCGCCGTGCAGAGTTCGGAGGGAGTCGACCCGCCGCCCGACCTGGCGGCGCCCGATTTGGCTGCCGTGGCCGATGAGCTGTTGGGGAGCCACCCCCGGACCGGTCAACCGGTCCGGTAGAGGCGGCCGACCTTGTAGAGGTCGTGGCTGGCGGTGCTGTGCCGACTAAGGGTCTTGCGTCCCACCAAGGCGACCAGCACTCCGAACACGAACCCGGCGACATGAGCCTCCCAGGCGACGTTGGTGTCGGACCCGGCGAGGAGGAACTGGGAGGCGAACCATATGACCAAAAAGGCCACGGCGGGGATGGCAAAGGACCAGAAGAAAAACGGGGGAATGATCGATGTGACCCTCGCCCGCGGGAATAAGACGGCATAAGCCCCCATTACCCCGGCGATCGCTCCGGAAGCGCCTACCACGGGGAGGGTGCTGTCGGGTCGGAGAAAGATGTGGGCGGCCGAAGCCACCAGGCCGGCCATGAGATAAAAGACCAGATAGCCCCCGCGGCCGAAGGCGTCTTCGACGTTGTTTCCAAAGATGAATAGCACCCAGAGGTTGGAGAGGATGTGTCCGAGACCGCCGTGAAAAAAGATCGAAGCGAGCACCGAGAACCAGACATTTTTGTCGGGAAAGGCCGGAGTGCCGCCGAGCTCACAAGGCGCGCCGGAGATCTCGGCGGGGGATAGGGGCGCACCGGTGGTCACCTCACACGGGATCGAAGCGGCCTCGTAAAGGTGTCTTTCCCCACCGCCTCCCTGGACGAAGAAGAAGATCAGAGCGGTTACTCCGATGATCGCCCATGTGAGATAAGGGGTAGTGCGGCCGGGGTTGAGGTCTCGGATGGGGAGCAATACGTCGACCTTTCCGTGTCCTGAGCGATAATGGAACCGATGGATGCTAAGGCCGAACTCGAATTCATCGCGGCAGATCTCGACCAGTTGGCTTCCCTCGTCTCGGTGGAGGCAGCCGAGCTGGCGGCCCGGGTGGCCGATCGGCTCGTGCGGGCGCTGGACGCCCTCGACGAAGGCCCTGACGACGGGCCAATCGTCGAAGGGCAGGCGGACTGAGCAGCTCGCGGGTCGATCAGGAGCTGGTCCGCCGAAGGCTGGCCCGGAGCCGCGCCGAGGCGAGAGACCTGATTGACCGGGGACTGGTTCTAATAGACGGTTCGGCAGCGTCGAAACCGTCGCAGGCGGTAAAGGCCGACGCCCTGGTCGAAATACTGGATGGGCCCCGATATGTGAGCCGGGCGGGAGCAAAGCTGGCTGCTGCGATCGAGGCGTTCGGGATCGTTGCGCAAGGTCGAAGCTGCCTCGACGTGGGCGCCTCGACCGGTGGCTTTACCGACTGCCTGCTCCGTCACGGGGCCCGCCGGGTGGTGGCGGTCGATGTCGGAGTTGGGCAGATGGCTGCGGCGCTGAGCGCACATCAAGCGGTGACGGTCTTGGAAAACACCGACATTCGTTCGCTGCAAGCCGCCGACGGGCCATTCGACCTGGTAGCGGTGGACCTCTCTTTCATTTCCGTCTGTGCGGTGGCGGCAACGCTGGCCGAGTTGGTCGGCGCCGGGGGCGATGTCGTGGTGCTGGTCAAGCCCCAATTCGAGGTGGGGCGAGAACGCATCGGACGCGGAGTGGTCAGGAAACCCGAGTGGCGAATAGAGGCGATCGCCAAGGTCGAGGACTGTCTATCGGGGGCCGGCCTCGATACTCTCGGCGTCATGGAGTCGCCAGTGACCGGTGAACGCGGTAATCAAGAATATCTGCTCTGGGCCAGGCCACGGAACCGAGGCTGACCGGTGAAAGTAGGCCTCACCATCCACGCCAGCAAGCCGGCCCCAGCCGCCTTCGCCCGCAAGTTCGCCGACGCCGCGGAGGCAGCCGGACACGAAGTGGTCGGGGACGACATCACTTCCCGACTCCTTGGACGCCCGGTCGGAAATGGCCGACCTGAGATCATCATCGCCGCGGGAGGGGACGGCACCGTACTCGCCGCCGCCCGGCGCGCCCTCGTGCTCGATGTGCCGGTGCTCGGATTCAATCTCGGAACGATCGGCTTTCTGGCGGAGGCTGAGGTATCCGACCTCCATCGGGTGGTGGATGCGCTCAGTACCGGGGCGATGGTGGAGCAAACCCGGATGACAATCGGGGCCCGGATCGGAGACTCCGGCAACGTTGTGCTTGGCATCAACGATGTGGTCATGGAGAAGATCCACAGCCAGCGATTGGTGTTCTTGCAGGTCGACGTGGACGGGGAGACGTTTCTCACTTATCGGGCCGACGGAATCGTCGCCGCCACCTCGACCGGGTCGACGGCCTATTCGTTCTCGGCCGGCGGGCCGCTGGTCGATCCTCATGTTGAGGCGCTCCTTCTGACCCCGGTCGCCCCCCACTCGCTGTTCAACCGCACTCTGGTGCTCAAACCCGATGCCCGGATCAGGATCGAGGTGACAGCCGACCGGCCGGTCCGAGTGAGCGTCGACGGGGTTGAGACCGGGTTTCTCGGTGAGGGAGGGATCGTCGAAATTGCCCGTGGCGAACGGCCCGCCCGGACCGTCTCCTTCGACTCAACATCGTTTCCCCAGACCGTCAAACAAAAGTTCCGGTTGGGTTGATGCTCGACGAACTCGTGGTCCGCAACCTGGGTGTCATCGAAGACGCCCGCATACATCCTGGTCCCGGACTGACCGTGATTACCGGGGAGACCGGTGCGGGTAAGACCTTGTTGGTGGGCGCCCTCCGGCTCCTACAGGGGTCCGATTCCCGCCCGGATCTGATCGGTCCGTTTTCGGCCGAGGCCGTGATCGAGGCGCGCTTCCTGGCCGGCGCCTCGGAAGTCGTTATCGGGAAACGGATGCAGAAGGAGGGCAGGAGTCGCGCCTATCTGAACGGTTCGCTCGCCTCTGCCAGAGCGGTGGCGGAGGCGGTCGCCGAACAGGTCGACCTGATCGGACAACACGACCAACTGTCGCTGACCCGACCGGCCGAAGTTCTTTCGCTGGTTGACTCCCAACTGGATCGATCGGGCATTGCCCTGCTCGGGAAGTTCCGAACGCTTCGGGACCAAGTGGAAGAGTTGGCCTCCGCCCGTGACCGGCTGGGCGGAGACCGCCGTGCCCTGGCCCGGGAACTCGACCTGCTTCGCTTCCAGGCCGGCGAGATTGAGCGAGCCGGTTTCAAGCCGGGCGACGACGCCGAGCTGACTGAGATTGCCGATCGTCTTCGGCACGCCAGCCAGATCACCGAGCGGTTGGCAGCGGCGACGGCGGGAGTCGATAGAGCGGCCAACGACCTCGGTTGGGCGTTGGAGGATCTGCGCAAGGCGGCCCAGCTCGATCCCGGGTTGACACCACTGGCGGAGGCGGGCCGACTTGGTTCTGAAACCATCGCCGATTGGGGCCGGGAACTCCGACACTCGGCCGAGGCCGTGGTAAGCGACCCCGAACAGCAAGAGCTGGTCGAGTCCCGGCTGACCCTGCTGGGAGAGCTGAGACGGAAATACGGGGGGACGGTGGAGGAGGTGCTCACCTTTGGAAAGGAGGCCGGGGCCCGGGGGGAGGAGATCTCAACGCTGCTCGAACGAGCCGGGAGCATCGACACCGACCTCGGGCGACTCACCCGGGAGTTGGAGGAGATCGGCGATCGGTTGAGGACCGCCCGGGCTCGGGCCGGGGAGCGCCTCGTCAAAAATGCTCGAAGGCACCTGCTTGATCTGGGTTTGATCGATCCAACGCTGCAAGTGGAAGTTGGGGAGCGGGTCAGGCTGTTGTTCGCATCCGATCGCCGCCTCGAGGCGGGAGAGGCAAGCCGGGTGGCGAGCGGTGGAGAGCTGTCCCGATTGGTGTTGTCGTTGAGACTGGCGAGCGGTGTGGGCTCGGGCTCATCAGCGGCGGTCGTTTTTGACGAGATCGATGCGGGGCTGGGAGGAGCTACCGCCCTGGCGATGGGCCGCAAGCTCGACTCTCTCGCCGCCGATCGCCAGGTCATGTGCGTGACCCACCTTCCCCAGGTTGCGGCGTTTGCAGCTCATCACTTGGTCGTCGAACGCCAGGGCGCCCGAGCGGAGGTCCGGCAGGTGGAAGGGGACCAGCGGACTGTTGAGGTGGCGAGGATGCTCGCCGGTCTCCCCGACTCGGAAAGGGGACGGGAGGCAGCGGCCGAACTGCTCGACCTGGCCACATCCAACCATCCCAATAAAGAATTGGGCGGAAACCGCACCCTATCGCAGTAGGTTGGCGGTGATGGAGGAGATCCTGGTCAAGGCTGATGGGGCGGTGACCCAGATCGTCCTCAACCGGCCCGAGCGTCGCAACCCGCTGAGCCTCTCGATGATGGGTGAGGTGATCGAAGCGCTGACGACCCTTCCGGCAGATACCCAGGTGGTTGTCGTCAGCGGCGCGGGCCGAGCCTTCTCCGCCGGGCACGACCTAACCGAAGTAGTCGCCGCCGATCTTGAGCAGGCCACCCTGATATTCGACCGATGCACCGAGATGATGGTGGCCATCCAGAGAATCCCCCAGCCGGTCATCGCCAGGGTGCACGGCGTGGCCACCGCCGCCGGGTGCCAATTGGTGGCGGCGACCGACCTGGCGGTGGCGGCCCGATCGGCCCGCTTTGCGACCCCGGGGGTCCGGATCGGGCTGTTCTGCGCAACGCCGATGGTGCCGCTAACCCGGGCAATCGGGCGCAAACGATCGATGGAGATGCTGCTCACCGGCGAGATGATCGATGCGAATACCGCCGCCGATTGGGGCCTCGTCAACCGGGTGGTCGACGACGACCAACTAGATACCGCGGTCGACGAATTGGTCGACTCCATCCTCGGGTATTCGCCGGCGGCTATCGGTCTTGGTAAACGAGCCTTCTACGCCCAGATCGACGTCGATCAGGCCCAGGCCTACGACCACACCAAGGCAGTGATGGTGGCCAACGCCATGATGGACGACTCGCGAGAGGGCATCTCCGCATTCTTGGAGAAGCGGTCGCCAAAATGGACCGGGAGATGAACGTTTTCGCCCCCGACCCCACCTCCGTCACCCAGCTGACTCCGCTCCTCTTCCTCGAGAGATCAGCCGACGTTTTTCCCGACAAACCGGCCATCGTCTACGGCGACAGAGTCATCAATTACCGCCAGTTCCGGGAGTCGACGACCCGCCTGGCCAACGCATTGCGCGAGAGTGGCATCGGTCCGGGCGACCGCATCGCCTATCTGATGCCCAACCTACCGGAGATGCTGATCGCTCACTTTGCCGTTCCCTTGGCGGGAGCGGTGCTGGTGGCGATCAACACCCGACTGTCTGGCCCCGAAATCGAGTACATCCTTCAGCATTCGGGCTCGTCGATGCTGGTAGTCGACTCTGCCCTTTACCCGGTCATCGAGACTCACCTCGACGCGGTCGCCGATCTCAAAGAAGTGGTGGTGCTGGTCGACGGCCAGGGAGACGCTCCGATCGGGCCCACCTCTTACTCGGATCTGATGGCCCGCGGATCCGACGCATCGTGGGTCTACCGGGTCGACAACGAGCACCGGCCCATCTCGATCAACTACACGTCGGGTACGACGGGACGCCCCAAAGGGGTTCAATACACCCATCGGGGGGCATATCTCAACGCCCTCGCCGAGTTGCTCCACTCGCGCCATCACCCCGACTCGGTTTACCTCTGGACCCTGCCGATGTTCCATTGCAACGGGTGGTGCACCACATGGGCGATTGCCGCCTTGGGCGGGACCAATGTGTGCCTGCGGACGGTCGATCCCGGCCTGATTTGGGATCTAATCCACCATCGGGGCGTCACCCATCTCAATGCCGCACCCACCGTGCTGATCTCTCTTGCCAACCATGAAGCCGCCGCTCCCATCGGCCGTACCTTTACCGTAACCACCGCTGGTGCACCGCCCAGTCCCACCATCATCAGCCAGATGGCGGGCTTGGGCATCGACCTGGTCCATCTGTACGGGCTGACAGAGACCTACGGCCCCTACACGGTGTGCGAGATCCAGCCGAATTGGGAGGCGAGCGGAGAGGCAAGGATGCGACTGCAGGCCCGCCAGGGAGTGGCTTTCGTGGGCGCAGATCCGATCCGAGTGGTAGATGAGCAGATGAACGATGTGCCCCGAGATGGGGAGTCGATGGGCGAAGTGGTGATGCGCGGCAACAACGTGATGTCCGGCTACTACAACGATCCCGATGCCACGGCGACCGCCTTCCGCGGCGGGTGGTTCCACTCGGGCGACCTGGCCGTCTGGCATCCCGACGGGTACATCGAACTGCGTGACCGCGCCAAAGACATCATCATCTCGGGGGGCGAGAACATCTCGACCATCGAGGTCGAGCAGGCGATCGCCAGTCACCCGGCGGTGATGGAATGTGCCGTCGTGGCCATGCCCCACGAACATTGGGGGGAGCGGCCCAAGGCGTTTGTGGTGCTGAAGGCGGGGACCGCCGCCTCTGGCCCTGAGACCATCGGACCTGAGATCATCGAACATGTGAAGGCTCGGCTGGCCAAGTTCAAGGCACCCGACGAGGTGGAGATCGTCGAAACGCTCCCCAAGACCTCGACCGGGAAAATCCAGAAATATGTGCTGCGCGAAAAAGTGTGGGCTGGTCAGGAGAGGCGAATTCACTGATCCTCCGTAAGGTCCACCCAATCCGACTCCTCGCAGTTGGCGGCTGGCCGGCGCCGGCAATCGTTACCACTGCACCGTGGTCCGAGCGGGGGATCAACCGGTTGGGGCTCGGGTCGTGGTACCGTGGGCTCCCGTGACCAGATACGTGTTCGTCACGGGTGGCGTGGTTTCTTCGCTTGGGAAAGGCATAACCGCCGCCTCCCTCGGCCGCCTCCTCAAATCCCGGGGACTGCGGGTCGTCAATCAAAAGCTCGACCCCTACATAAACGTCGACCCCGGGACCATGAACCCGTTCCAGCATGGCGAGGTGTTCGTCACCGACGACGGGGGAGAGACCGATCTCGATCTAGGCCACTACGAGCGCTTCACCGGGGAGAGCCTGCGTAGAACCTCCAACGTCACGGCGGGTTCTGTCTATCTGTCGGTGATACAAAAGGAGCGTCGAGGCGACTACCTGGGGGACACCGTCCAGGTGATCCCGCACATCACAAACGAGATCAAGTCTCGGATCCGCAAAGTGGGCGGCGATGAGGTCGACGTGGTGATCACCGAGGTGGGAGGCACGGTCGGCGACATCGAAAGCCTGCCGTTCCTCGAGGCGATCCGCCAGTTTGGGAATGATGTCGGTCGGGAGTCGGTCCTCTACGTCCACGTCACGCTGGTTCCTTTCATCGCCAGCTCCGACGAGCTGAAGACCAAACCCACCCAGCACTCAGTGGCCGAATTGCGAAGTCACGGCGTCCATCCCGACGTCATCGTCGTCCGATCCGATCGCCCCATCGACGATCAGGTTCGGCGCAAGATATCTCTCTTTTGTGATGTGGCCCCCAAGGCGGTCATCGCCGCCCCCGACGCCGCCGACATATATGAGGTGCCACTTGTCCTCCATCAAGGAGGACTCGACGCCGTGGTCTGCGAACGGCTCGGTTTGACCACCGCGCCGTCGGACCTCGCCGGTTGGAGGGCCATGGTCGCCCGCGCCAAGGCCGCGGCCGAGCCGGTGGCGATCGGGGTGGTGGGGAAATACGTCGACCTCCCCGACGCCTACCTGTCGGTGGTGGAGTCTCTGCGTCACGCCGCGGCCTCCCTCGGCCACCGCCTCGACCTGCGCTGGGTGCCATCCGAAGAGCTGACGGGACTGCTCGCCGCCTCCTATCTGGAGGGGGTTCAGGGGATCGTGGTTCCCGGCGGATTTGGTAGCCGCGGGGTGGAGGGAAAGATCCAGGCGATCCGGCACGCCCGCGAGAACAAGGTCCCGTTCCTCGGGTTGTGTCTCGGCCTGCAATGTGCGGTGATCGAGATTGCCCGATCGGTGCTCGGCCACCACGACGCCAACTCGACCGAATTCGATCCGACCACCTCGCACCCGGTCATCGACCTGATGGACTCCCAGCAAGATGTCGCCGATATGGGGGGAACGATGCGTCTCGGTCGCTACCCCGCCAAACTGGAACAGGGCAGCGTGGTGCGGGAGCTGTATGGCCAGGAGGTCGTATACGAACGGCACCGTCACCGCTGGGAGGTCAACAACCGCTACCGGCGTGATCTGGAGACGGCCGGGCTGCGCCTATCCGGCATGTCGCCCGACGAGAGCCTGGTCGAGTTCATCGAAATGATCGACCACCCCTTCTTCGTGGCGACTCAGGCACATCCCGAGTTTCAGTCGCGACCGGATGCTCCCCATCCGTTGTTTCTTGGACTGGTGCGGGCTGCCATCGATCGACCGCGAGGCGAACCCGGGTCTACGCCGATCAATCTTGATGAGCTGACCAGGAGGTGAGCTTCCGGTTGCTCGGTCACCGGCGGCTGGCGACCGGGGTGTTCCTCCATTTTGACCGGCGCTACTTGATCGATGGAAGGGGCCGGACGGTCGCCCGAGATGTCATTCGCCACCCTGGCGGGGTGGCCGTGCTCCCGGTCGAGGGCGATCGTGTCTGGTTCGTTTCCCAACATCGAACCGCGGTCGGGGCCGATGCATTGGAGATCCCCGCCGGCAAGCTCGATCCCGGAGACCACGATCTCGAAATGGCGGCGAGGCGTGAGCTCTCCGAGGAATTGGGAGCGACAGCTCAGACAGTCACCCGGCTCACCTCGATGTGGCCATCGCCGGGATATACCGACGAAACCATTCACATCTTCGCCGCCAGCCGGCTTTCCTTCGGAGCCCGTCGGCCGGACGGGGCCGAGGAGCATCAGGCCGAGATTGTCGCCTGCACACTGGACGAGGCGCTGCATAGGATCGAGACCGGTGAGATCGTCGACGCCAAAACCCAAATCGCCCTCCTCTTGTGGGAAAGGAGCACCCGTTGATCATCGGTGTCCCTGCTGAAGTCAAAACGGCCGAATACCGAGTAGCGATAACCCCGGGTGGGGTGCGAGAGCTAACCGAGCGAGGCCACACCGTGCTGGTCGAGGATCGGGCGGGAGAGGGCTCGACAATCCACAACGAAGAGTATGAGATTCAGGGCGCACGCATCGTTACTTCCGCTGAAGACGTCTTTGCCGAGGCCGAGATGATCCTCAAAGTGAAAGAGCCCCAGCCCCAGGAGGTTGACCTACTCCATGCCGGCCAACTCCTATTCACCTACCTCCACCTGGCGGCATATCCGAAGCTGGCGGCCGGACTGCTCGGCCGGGACATCGTCGCGATTGCCTACGAAACAGTGCAGATGGCCGACAAGAGCCTCCCCCTGCTGGCTCCTATGTCGGAGGTCGCCGGTCGGATGGCCACCCAGGTAGGCGCCTACTTTCTGGAGAAGGCTCAGGGGGGCCGGGGGGTGCTGCTGGGTGGCGTGACTGGAGTACGACCAGGCAAGGTGGTGGTGATCGGTGGTGGCATCGCCGGGAGCAACGCCGCCGCCCTGGCCGTGGGCATGCAGGCCGAGGTCGTGGTGCTGGACCGCGACCTGGGCCGGCTTCGCTTTCTCGACTCCATATACCAGGGTCGGCTGGCCACCATGGCCTCCAACCGTCTGACCATCGAACAGGAAGTGCTCAACGCCGACCTGGTGATCGGAACGGTTCTCGTGCCGGGAGCATCGGCGCCCAAGCTGGTCACCGAAGACATGGTGCGGGCCATGAGACGGGGCGCGGTACTGGTCGATGTCGCCATCGACCAGGGCGGTTGCTTCGAGACCAGCCATGAGACGACCCACGAGAATCCGGTCTACATGGTTCATGACGTGGTCCATTACGCGGTTGGCAACATTCCCGGAGCGGTGCCTCACACCTCGACCTACGCCCTCACCAACGCCACCCTGCCCTATACGGTGGCGCTGGCCGACATGGGAGCCGAACGGGCAGCGGTCCGCCACCCTGAGCTCCGCTGCGGTTTCAACGTGGTGGGCGATCAAATCACCCACGCCGCCGTGGCGGAGAGCCTCGGAACCGCCTACGTGGCACCCGAGGAGGCGCTGGCCGGGCGGTGACCGGTCTGGCCGGAGGGATCGACGAGTACCTCTCCGCCCTCGCCGTCGAGCGGGGACTGGCCGCCAACACCGTGAGCGCTTACCGGCGGGATCTACGGCAATACCTGACATTTCTCGAGGGAGTCGATCCGGCGCCAGCCGACAACGACCGATATGTGGTGGACCTCCACGACCGAGGTCTGGCTCCGGCCAGCATCGCCCGCAAGCTGGCGGCGCTGCGCGGTTTACATCGATTCCTGGTCGACGAGGGTCGCGCCGATTCCGACCCGACCCGCCTACTCGAGACCCCTCGACGACCCGAGCCCTTCCCCAAGGCTCTACCGATCGACGAGGTCATCAGGCTGCTGGAGGCTCCCGATCCGGCCACTGTGGCGGGGCGGCGGGATCGGGCGATGCTCGAGTTCCTCTATGGCACCGGAGCGCGGGTGAGCGAAGCGGTTGATCTCGACGTGGCTGCGGTTGACCTGGAAGGCCGAAGCGCCATCCTGACCGGAAAAGGTGACAGACAAAGGCTGGTGCCTCTCGGCGGAGCGGCAATAAACAGCCTGCGAGACTGGCTCCCCGACCGACTCCGACTCGCCCGCCCGGGCCCGAGCCGGGACGCACTGTTTCTCAACCTAAGGGGCGGCCGCATCAGCCGCCAATCGGTTTTTCGCATGATCCGTCAACATGCCGAGCTGGCTGGCATCGACCCAGCCCGGGTTTCACCACATACCTTGCGCCACTCGGCGGCGACCCACATGGTCGAAGGTGGTGCCGACCTACGATCTATCCAGGTACTGCTCGGGCACGCTAGAATCAGCACCACCCAGGTGTACACCAGGGTTTCACCACAACACCTGGTGGAAGTGTTTCTTCTCTCCCATCCCAGAAGCCGATAACTGCCGAGCCGGTCACCCCAATGACAACCATCAACACCGAATCCGTCCGCGCCGTCCTCGAACAGGCTCGCGCCCGCCTCGTCCGCCAACTGGCAGAGTTGGGATCGGAGGAGAACGGCGAGCTGCGCTCCGACGTGATGTTTGGAGAGAGCTTTGCCGACGCGGCGGCGGCCACCGCCGAACGCACCGAGGTGCTCGGTTTGATCGACACCCTGAAAGGTCAACTCGACGGGGTAGACGCCGCCCTGGCCCGCATTGCCTCCGGCAAATACGGCATATGCGCCAATTGCGGGAAGCCGATCGATCCGGCTCGCCTGGAGGCGAAACCCGAGTCGGTGCTGTGCGTCAGCTGCAAGGCCAAACTGGGCTGAACCGCCCGGCGGCGATCCGGCTGGGTTCGTGGGCGCATCTTGCCGGGCGTCTGTTTTCGGTGTTGGGGAACGCTCCGTTGGGCGAGGAGGAATCGGTCCGCGTTACCGGCTGGCTACCCAATCCGGGAGTACAAGCGGCGTTCTTCCAGCAACCGCCGTATGACCAACGGCACGGCCTGGCGGCGGCCGACGTGGTGGCCGGACGGACTTGCGACCGGCTCGACTTGATCCGGGCCGCGTTGCTCCACGACGTCGGCAAGCGTCACTCTCGGCTCGGTCCGCTGGGCCGGAGCATGGCCAGCGCCTGGACGAAACTAGGAGGCAAGGCATCCCGACGTTGGGCCAACTACCTGGACCACGGGCGGCTGGCAGAAGAGGAGCTAGCCGCCATGGGGGTAGAGCCGATTGTGGTCGAATATGCCCGGAGCCACCACGGGGAACGACCAGTGACGATTGCCGCCGACGACTGGGCGCTCTTGCAGGCGGCCGATCGGGCCCTATAGGACCGGAGGGTGGCTCGCTCTGCAACCTTTGACCTTCCCAGGGATTTCAGCGCCGGGTTCGTAGACTCAGGCCACTGCATGACGTATCACGTTTCGACAGCCGTATTTGAGGGTCCGCTCGGCCTCCTGCTCCAGCTCATCACTCGCCACCAGGTGGACATCGCCGAGGTGAGCCTCACCGGGCTGGTCGAGGAATACCTCGAGAGTCTCGATCGGATGGTCGAGGTGGACCTTGACATGACCAGCGAGTTTCTTATCATCGCTGCCACCCTCATCCAGCTCAAGGCGCAGCGGCTGCTTCCGAGCGGAGAGAATTTGGACCTGGACGAGGACCTGGTCTTGTTGGAGGAGCGGGACCGTCTTCTTTCCCGGCTGCTCATGTGCGTCACATTCAAAGATGTTGCCGCGGTCTTGCTCCGAAGGTTGGCCGACACCAACCGCTTTGTGGCGAGGATCTCCGGGCTCGATCAAACCATGGAGGTTCGTCCGATCGACGTGACGCTCCCGGTCGATCCAGCGGGAATCGCCGCCATCGCGGTTCGGGTGTTCGGCCGGTCGGAAGCGTCAGCGGATCTAGATCACCTCGACCTCGACCTGCCTTCGGTCGAGATGGCGATGGACGAGCTGAGGCAGGCGATGAGCGGAGTGGTGGAATCGAGCTTTGAGGACCTGGTTGCCCACTGCCGGCATCGGGTAGAGGTGGCGGCATATTTCCTGGCGTTGCTGGAATTGGTGCACTGGGGCATGCTCGAGGTCAGCCAGCAGGACTGGCTGGCCCCCATCCAGGTGAGGCCGCGCGATACATCGGTGCTTGATCTGACATGAAACATCAGACGGCACTCGAGGCGATCCTCTTCGTTACCGAGGCACCGGTGCCCCTCGAGGAGCTGGCTGAAGTCCTGGAGGTGCCCCGCTCGGTCGTCATGGCCGAACTGGAGAACCTTGGTGCCGAAATGGCGGCGCGGGGCTCGGGGTTGGTCCTCCGACAAACCGGTGGTGGGTGGCGGCTCTATTCGAACCCTGAGGCGTACCCCTATCTGGAGAGGTTCGCTTCCTCTACAACCTCGCGCCGGCTTTCCGGAGCCGCCCTGGAGGTGCTGGCGGTGATCGCCTACCGCCAGCCGGTCTCGCGGGGCCAGATCACCGAGATAAGAGGGGTCGACTCCGAATCGGCCATCCGGACCCTCGAACGTATGGGCCTGGTTGAAGAAGCCGCCAGGCTCCCCGGCCCCGGTAATCCGGCGGTGTATCGGACCACCCAGCTGTTCCTTGAAAAAATGGGCATCAACCGGGTCGATGACCTGCCGCCACTGGCGGACCATGTCCCTCCCCCCGAGGTGGTCGAGGTGCTGGAGGAGACCTTTCGACCGGGACGATGAACCCCGAGCGGGTTCAAAAGGTGATAGCCGCCGCCGGGTTGATGTCGCGACGGGCCGCCGAGGAGATGATCAAAGCCGGGAAGGTATCTATCGGCGGTCGAGTGGCGGTGCTGGGCGATCGGGTTGACCCCGATTTCGAGCAGGTCACCATCGACGGTGTTCCGATTCCCGCCGCCCGCCATCTGGTCACCTATTTGCTCTACAAGCCGATCGGGGTGGTGAGCACCGCCTCTGATCCCGAAGGCAGGCCAACCGTCGCTGACCTGGTCCCCGCCGACCCCCGGGTGGTCCCGGTGGGTCGTCTCGACTATGACTCCGAGGGTCTGCTCCTTCTCTCCAACGATGGCGAACTGATTCACCGGGTGACCCATCCCCGGTTCGGATTGACCAAGACTTATGTCGCTACTGTTGGCGGTCATCCTGGTCCCGGGGCGATGGCCCGCCTCACTGGCGGGGTCGACCTCGACGATGGACCGGCGGTGGCGAGGCGCGCCAGGATCCTGGGCCGCACCGGTCGGGAGACCCTGATCGAAGTCGTGATGGGGGAGGGGCGCAACCGGGAAGTCAGGAGAATGCTGGAGGCGGTAGGACACCCCGTAAGGCGGTTGGTGCGAACCTCGATCGGACCCCTCACCGACCGATCCCTGAAGCCGGGCACGTGGCGCCGTCTGACCAACCGCGAGGTCGCCGACCTCTATCGATCGGCCGGCGAGGGAGTGGAGCCTCCTTAATCTCTGAGCGTTCATGACGTCCGAGCAGATCGCCATCACCTGCCTTGCGGGACCGGTGAATGCCATCGTGTATCCACCCGGGTCGAAGAGCTTCACCAATCGGGCGCTGGTCACCGCCGCTCTGGCAAACGGGGTCAGCAGGCTGCACGATCCTCTCGACGCTGACGACACCCTGGCGATGCGAGAGGGGCTGATGGCGTTCGGCGTGTCGATCGACGACAACGACGATCCCTGGCTGATTCTGGGCAGCGGAGGTGAACTGGTGGTGCCGGACGGGCCGATCAATGCCCGGTTGTCGGGTACCACCGCCCGCTTTCTGGGTGCCGTGGCCGCCCTCGTGGACGGACCGGTGACAATTGTCGCCGAAGGCCGCATGCGAACCCGACCGATTGAGGAGCTGGTCACCGCCCTTGCCAGCGCCGGGGTCAAGGCGAGCTCCGGCCCAGAGGGACTCCCCCTTGAGGTGCGGGGGACTGGAAAGCTGAGGGGAGGCAAGATCCTGGTCGACCCGGCCCGATCGAGCCAGTTCGTCACCGCCTTGCTCCTCATCGCTCCGATGGCGTCCGAGCCGGTCGAGCTGGTGATGACCTCAGAGCCGGTGTCGGCCTCCTACCTCACATCCACCCTCGAGGTGATGAAGGCGTTCGGAGCAACGGTCGGCACCGATGCGATGCGGTTCATGGTGGAGCCCACCGGCTACCGGGCCGCCCATTACGAAATCGAAGCCGACGCCTCCGCAGCCGTCTACCCGCTCGTCGCCGCCGCCATCACGGCCGGCACGGTGGGCGTCAAGGGAATTCCGGAACACTCCACCCAACCTGACCTGGCCCTAGTCGACGTGCTGAAGGCGATGGGCTGCCAGGTGGAGCGCTCGTTCCATCGCCTTGATCTGGCCGGGCCGGAACAACTGATGGCGGTCGACGTCGACATGAACCATGCCCCCGATGCCTCCCTCGCCCTGGCTGTGGCCTGTCTGTTTGCCGACGGAGAGTGCCGGATTCGGAACATCGGCAATCTCCGTCTCAAGGAGAGCAACCGGCTGGCGGCGCTCGAAACCGAACTTCGCCGGGTGGGCGGATCGGCGAAGGTGATTGGCGACGACCTGTTGGTGGGGCCCGGAAGGCTGAGGCCGGCGATCGTGGAAACCTATGGGGACCACCGGATGGCCATGGCCTTTGCCCTGGTGGGGTTGCGCCAGCCCGGAATCATCATCGACAACCCGCAGGTCGTGGAGAAAACCTGGCCCCGGTACTTCGAAATGCTCCCACGCCTGTGATCGTGGCGCCTGTGATTGTGGCAGTGGACGGACCGGGCGGAGCGGGCAAGTCGACGGTCAGCCGGCACCTGGCGAGTCGTCTGGGTTGGTTGCATCTCGACACCGGGGCCTTTTACCGGGCGGTGACCCTCGCCGTGCTGAGGGCAGACGTGGACCCGGCCGACTCGAAAACTGTTTTGGCCGTTGGGACTGTTGCCCGTCTTCGTCAGGAGCGGGGACTCACCTTTCTCGACGGGCAGGATGTCTCGGTCGAGATTCGATCCACCGCCGTCACGAGGGCGGTCTCCGGCGTGTCGGCTCATCGTGAGCTTCGCCGCATCATGGTGCGCCACCAGCGGCAATGGGTGGCCGGGCACCGGCGACCGGCGGTGGTGGAAGGCCGCGACATCGGCACGGTGGTCTTTCCCAACGCCCGGGTGAAGGTATGGCTGGTGGCGAGCGCCGCCGAGCGGGCCCGGCGGCGCGCCATCGAAACCGGCGACAACCGAGAGCAGGTGGCGGCCGACCTGGCGAAGCGGGACAGATTTGACTCGTCTCGGCGGGTCTCGCCGCAGAAGCCCGCGGCCGACGCTATCCATATCGACACCACCAACCTGTCGATCGATCGGGTGGTGGAGCGGATCGCGGTATTGCTCGGCTGACACCCCCCCCTTCTGCCCGTTCTGGCGCGGCAAAACCGTGCCCTGACCCCATCCTGGCGCGCCAGAACAAAGGGTCGGCACCTGGTTAGCGTTCTGGGTAATGGTCGACAGGGTGATAGTTGCCGAGCCGAGAGGTTTTTGCGCCGGGGTGGAGATGGCCATCAAGGCCCTTACCTGGATGGTGCGCATCTTTGAGCCGCCCGTCTATTGCTATCACCAGATCGTGCACAACGAGTGGGTGGTAGCCGCCTTCGAAAGGGTCGGCGTGATTTTCGTTGACGACATCGGGGCGGTCCCGGAGGGGGCGCCGGTGATGTTGTCCGCCCATGGATCCGCTCCGGAGGTAGTGGCGGCGGCATCGGCCCGGGCCGCGGTCGTCATCGATGCGGTTTGTCCGCTCGTGACCAAGGTGCATCATGAGGTGAAGAAGATGGTCGCCTCCGGATTCGAGATCATCTATATCGGCCATCGTGGCCACGATGAGGCGGTCGGCACCCTGGCCGAAGCGCCCGAGAACCTGACCCTGGTGGAGCCAGAGGAGGGGTTATCCAGCTTCTCTCCGCGGGACCCTGAGAAGGTGGCTCTACTTGCCCAAACCACCTTGGGCGCTTACGAGTGGCGTGATTCCTTGGACGAGGCCAAAGGGCGCTTTCCCAGCCTGGTCACCTCCCGCAAGAGCGACCTCTGCTACGCCACGACCAACCGCCAGGCGGCGGTCGAAGACCTGACCAAAAACTCCCAGCTGATTCTGGTGGTCGGTTCGGAGAGCTCGTCGAACACCCAGGCGTTGGTGCGAGTGGCGCGAAAGAATGGAGTCACGGCGCACCGGATCGACTCGGCCGCCGACATCAACCCGGCCTGGCTCGAAGACGTGACGGTCGTCGGCCTCACTGCCGGGGCGTCGGCGCCCGATCACCTCGTGACGGAGGTGATCGACCGGGTGGCGCCCCGCCTGGGCTTCGAGCTTCTCTCGGTCACCGACGAAGAGGAATATTTTCCGTTGCCCCCCCAACTTCGATCGTTCGTGACCACCCTCCAGGCGCTGGTCGAAGGCGGCTTCAGTGCTCGCAGCCCCGAGGCGGGGCCCCTGGAACGCGACCGGGACTGGAACGCCACCGAAGCGCTCTCTTTGATCTCCATGTAGATGACCGGCCGGCTACCGATCGTGGCCGTCGTCGGGCGACCGAATGTCGGCAAGTCGAGCCTCGTCAACCGCATCATCGGCCGCAGACACGCCGTGGTCGAGGAGATGCCGGGGGTTACCCGAGATCGCCGGTACTTTGATGCCGACTGGTCTGGACGGCTGTTCGCGGTCGTCGACACGGGGGGATGGGAAAGGCAGCCGGTAGACCGAATCTCCGCGTCGATCCGAGCCCAGGCGGAAGCCGCCCTTACCGGGGCAGACGTAGTTTTGTTCGTCGTGGATGCCCACACCGGCGTCACCGACGACGATCTGGGGGTGATAAGGCTGCTCCGCAACGGCTCGGTCCCGGTGATCTTGGTTGCCAACAAGGTTGATGATCTGGTTCACGAATCGGCTATCGCCGAGTTGTGGGGGGTCGGGCTGGGGGAGCCGTCGGCGATCTCGGCCCTTCATGGTCGGGGGGTTGGTGACTTACTCGACCGAGTCGTGGCGGCCCTGCCAACAGAAGAGCCCCTCGCCGCGGATCATGACCTTCCCCGGCTCGCCCTCATCGGCCGGCCCAACGTCGGCAAGTCGACGTTGCTCAACCGACTGGTGGGTGAAGACCGGGTGATCGTCTCGGCCGCCCCTGGTACTACCCGCGACCCGATCGATGTGGAGACCGAGATCGACGGTGAGCGTTACGTGATTATCGACACGGCTGGTATTCGTCGCCGCCCCCAGATCACCGAAGCGGCGGATTTGTATGCGGTTGACCGAGCGAAACGGGTCCTGGCCACCGCCGATGCGGCGGTAATCCTGATCGACGGGATCGAAGGGGCTACCCAGCAGGACCAGCGGATTGTCGATGAAGCGGTCGAGGCGGGGGTGTCGATCGTGATACTCCTCAACAAGTGGGATAGGGCCCAAAGCGCCGACGAACGCCAAGAGGCCACGATCAGTGCCGGCGACCGCCTCGGTTTTGTGCCGTGGGCGCCGGTGATGCGTGGCTCGGCCTTGACCGGGGCGAGGCTCCATCGCTTGGGAAAGCTCATCCAGGCGGGGCTCGAATCCCGCCGGCGCCGGATCAGCACCGGTGAGCTCAACCGGATGGTGCAAAAGTGGACGGCGGCGCATCCGCCTCCGATCCGGAAAGGGAAGCGACCACGAATCCAGTATGCCGTGCAGGCCTCGGTCGAACCGCCGACGGTGGTTCTCTTTGTGTCGGGAGGCGAGCTCTCCGAGGACTACCTCCGCTTCATTGAGAATCGTCTCCGGGAAACAGTCGACTTCACCGGAACCCCCATCAGGATCGTGACGAGAGCTCCCAAAAGATAAATGAAGAGCGACCCATTCCTCCCTGAGGAAGACTCGCCGGCTCCCGAACCGTCACCGTGGGGATTTCGGATAACCGTTGCGGCGGTCGTCATATACCTGCTCTACCGGCTGGGACAGGGGATCGGCTGGCTGATCCAGCGTGTGGGCTAGGCAGAGATCGAGCCGAACGGCTCTGATCCCTTTGCGTTCCGTAGGGCTGGTGATGGAGGGTTTACTTGCGTCCAGAGAGGGCGCGGGAGCTGGAGGACATATGAGAAGAATTTCGATCGCGCTTGCGTTGGCGGTGGCGTTGCTGGTGTTCGCACTGCCAGCGACCGCAACCGTTCACGAGATCACCGGCATGTTCTGCGCCGGTGAGCACGCCATCCTCGCCCCTCCTGGGCTAACGGGCGGGTCCAAGGCAGACAACTTCGCCAAACCGCTGATCGCAACAGGGTTCATCGAGTCGGTGGCGCCCTATGCCGGAGATGGGGTGAATGGGCCGGGTGTGCTGATCAGTTTTGATTTCGACCACCCAGCCTCCAAGCTGGCGCCGCACCCAACCCTTGCCACTTTCTTCTTCGGCGATGGAACGTACATCACAGCGTTTGTGTTGGATGCGAACCATGGCTTCGCCAACTGCGTTCAGCTTCGCAACGCCTGAGAGCAGGCCACACGTCAAGTTGAAACCCCCGGGATATCCCGGGGGTTTCCCGCGTCTGGGGAGGGCAATGGATTTGGCTTCACCGGCCGCGTCGAGGTCAGTTCTTGGCGGGCTCCGACGGAACTGATTGGTGTGGGTGAGCGGATCGACTATGAGCGCTGGTATCCGGAGGTGCCGGCGGTGATGGACACACGGCAGCTGGCGGAGCTGTTGGATACCAACGAACAGATCATCCGGGCCCGCGTCCGAGAGGGGATCCTTCCCGCTCATCGTCAGCCGGGCGGCCGCAAGTTCACGTTTCTCCGCCACGAGACCTTCGACTGGTTGATCTCCAACCGGTACAACCCGGAAGCCGACGATGAGACCTCTTGAAACCATAAGAGGTTGGGGTACACCCCCTTTCCGACTATCAGAGCCGCGTCTCGAATTCGCTGGTGACATGGTGGGCGGGTTTTGCTCAGACCACTGGAGGAGGTCGTCATCACCCGTGACGATGATGTCGGCGTCGCGCGCCCTGGCTGGTGGCGGCAGACACCAAGACGTTTGCGTCCAACACGACACGCATGGTCGACCCCCAGGCGTTGGCACGGCGGCGCCGGCGTCGCATCGTCGAGACCTCATCGGTGGCGATGCGTAACGCCTCTTCCTCCTCCAAATCCGAATTCGCCGACACAGCGCCATAAGTGCCGTTCGTGAAACTCGCACCTGATCAAGGGCACCTGGCCACCGTGGTCCGAAAGCGCACGGAGTCGCCCATCGTGATCGGGAGGGGCAAGAAGCTCTTTCGCGATGCCGAGACCAGGGCCCTGCGGTTGGTCGACTCGAAGCCGACCCCGACCGGCTGCGTGGTCCTGACCTACCAGCCCATCCGGTGGCTTCTCCCCCCTTCTGGCGCGGAGATTTGGAGCCGGGGCACGTTATCTCCGCGCCAAAAGGGAGGGATCTCGCCGCTAATGATGTCCGCCCTGAGCCGTTCCAACTCGGGGACCAGGTCGTCGAGGAAGCCGCCGCTGGTCGCATAGCCCACAGCGCCTGCTGCCAAGTCGAGCAGGTGAATGCCGGGCTCAAGACGGCCACGGGCGAAGTCGGTCACCGCCAGATACGCGGCATCCTCCCAGGGCAAGAGGACCGACGTGAGGATGTGGGGCCTCTCTTCCAACTCGGCGAAGTGGTACTGGTCATAGTCGACACCGATCATCCAGAGGTGACGCCCGAGCTCCTGGCTGACTTTGCGGGCAGCGGCCGCCACGCCCCACCCAGCCTCGCCGGCGGCGTGGAAGACGATGTCGACCCCTCCCCGATAGAGCCCGGCCGATCTGAACTCGCCGAGGGCCGGACTCGACCAACCGCTGTAGTCAGGCGGAACGCTGAGGAAAATCGGCTCGATCTCCACCGTCGGGTCGACATGACGGGCACCGGCTTCAAAACCGGCCAGGAACGTACGGATGAACGGATCATCAACTCCTCCGACAAAGCCGAGCCTTCTCGCCGCGCTGCGGAGAGCTGCGGCGGCCCCAACCAAGAAGGACCCCTGCTCACGGGCAAACACGTAATAGGTCACGTTCTCACACTCGGGGTGAAGGTCTTCCACCAACGCGAACCTTGTTTCGGGAAATCGGCTGCCAACATCGCACGGATCGGCTTTGTCGTTCGGTGTCAGCGCAGTGAGGACTAGCCCGGCTCCGCGTGCGGCATTGCGTTCCAGCTCCTCGGCCAGATTGAGAGGGATGACTTTCTCGGAGGTCAGCCCCAACTCGGTGACTGCCCGATCGAATCCTTGCTCGACCATGAGGTGCAAGGGACTGAGCGGCACGTGCCCGGGCCACAACAGGACCGCTTCCGGCGGCCCGGCGAACGTACCCCGG
Organism: Actinomycetota bacterium; assembly: GCA_052390035.1. Lineage (GTDB taxonomy): Bacteria > Actinomycetota > Acidimicrobiia > Spongiisociales > ZC4RG35 > JBQTHI01. The sequence goes on from JBQTHI010000113.1 coordinate 21,507, forward strand.
GCGACCCGCTCGAGCGCAAGTTCCCGTTCCTGGCGGGCTTTCTCGTGTGCCTCGTGAATCCGTTTCAGGTCAAGGGAGGCGTCCAGGTATTGGCGTTGGCTAGTGGTGAGGCGGAGGGTGGTTTCTTGGCTCCAAATCCCATATTGGGCGAGCCGGCCACCGGAGAGCAGATAGTCGGGGTCGCGACCTGTTTCCTCCCATTCGGCCACCGCCAAGTTGAGAGCCTCGTAGCGGAGGAGGTCCTGGCGGTGGCCCTCGATTGAAGCCGCCAGACGGGGCCACTCCCGCAGCAACGCCTCATGGGCGACTTCGACGATGGCCACCCCCGAGGTCAGGTCCCGGTCGAGAGTGATCAGACGGTTGGCGCTGAACACCTCCAACACCCGGCCAAGCGCCACCGGATCCATCTCCAAACCCAACAGCTCCGACACCGCCAGTCGCCGCCGTCCAAGGTCGGCGCCGTGGCCGAGCCGCACCAGCCGCAACAGCAACTGCAAGGCGGCCTCCTGCTCCACCGCAGATAGGCTTTGGAAGGCGTGTTCGGATCGGCCGGCCAGGGCACCCTTCAAAGCCCCCGCCCGCCGGTAGGCATCCAAACCCAGAATCGCGCCCTCCCGCAGCTCGAAGGTCTCGGTCAAGGCATACTGGAGAAGCGGCAATGCCCCCGGCTGGTCGGCCATCTCCGCCACCAGCTCGGCCAGCAGTGCCGGATCCACCTCCACCCCCACCCGGCCGGCCGGGTTCACCACTGCCGCCTCCAACTCGCTCGGGCTGAGCGGAAGCAGGGTGACCAGCGAATTGACGAACATTTTTGCAAAACCGGGGTGGAGGAGGGGCCGGTCGTAGAAGTCGGCCCGGAGGGCCACCACCACCGACACCCGCCGCCTCGGGTCGGCCAAGGCCGTGACCAGAGTGTCCAAAAACCGGCGGCGGTCCTCCTCGCCGGGGAGGGCGAACAGCTCCTCAAACTGATCGACCACCAGGAGCAGGCGGCCGCCCTCCGAAGAGAGGACTTTGGGGACTGCTGCCAGCAGGGCGGTATCGCCCTCACCTAGGGCGATGCGCTGCCCACCCGGCGCCACCCGGTGGAGAGCTGTCTCCAACTCGTCGAAGGGACGCAGGCCCGGCATCATCTGCGCCACCACCCACCCGGAGCCGCCCGCCCGGAGCGCCGGAACCAACCCGGCTCGTACTAGGGACGACTTCCCACACCCCGACGGCCCGGTCACCACCAAAAGCCGCTGCCCCTCACCCAATCGCCGTGCCAGGTCGGCCACCAGCGGGCCCCTTCCGAAATAGTCTTCTGCGTCGGCCTCACCGAAGGGCCGCAGTCCCTTGTAAGGGTTGCGGACGACCCCGCCAGACACGGCCCGCTCGCGAGCAGGCAAGGATCCCGGGAGGGATGGATCCTGGAGCAGGATCTGCTCCTCCACCAGTTGCAACTGCCGGGAAGGGGCGATGCCCAACTCCTCACCAAGCAGCCTTCGATAGGTCTGGAAGGAACGCAGCGCGTCGGCTTGCCGGCCTGCGGAGTACAAAGCCAGCATGTGGAGACGGCGAGGCTCCTCGGCCAACGGATTCCGGCCGATCAGCTCTTCCAGATGCGGGATCAACAGGCGGCCCCTCCCCAAGTCCAGCTCGACGCGGGCCAGTTCCTCGATCGCCAGCCGCCGCCGCTCCTCCAGACGGCGGATGTCGCTTTGGGCGAACTGCTCGTAGACGAACTCGGAAAGGGCCGGACCCCTCCACAACTCGAGTGCCGCACGCAACCGATCGGCCCCGGCCGAAAGACGGCCCTCAGCAATTGCGGCCAACGCCGCATCCACTCCCAGCTCGAAGCGGCAGGCGTCCACACAGTCAGGATCTGCATCCAACAGGTAACCGGGCGGCTTGGTGAGGATGGTGGCTCCGTTCGGACCCAACACCTTGCGCAGGTCCGAGACATAGATCTGCACCGAATGTGCGGCGGTGCGAGGAGCCCCTTCACCCCACACCAACTCGATCAGCCGCTCGGTGGGAACCACCTCGTTTAGGTGGAGAAGGAGAACCGCCAGCAGCGACCGTTGCTTGGGAGGGCCCAGGTCGATCGTGCCCCCATCCACCTCGGCGTCCAAGGTGCCGAGAATCCGGAACTGCACAGGCCTCCGCCTCCTCTGTCAATCGGGACCCTACCCGGATGCCGACGCCTGGAAGGTACTCGCCAGATCGGTCCCAACCTGGCATCGGAGGTGCCGACGACGAACTTAGCGAGGCCCTGGGGAGTCCACACGGCGGCTGTAATTCATCCCGACTGGCTGAGCATCCTCTTCACTCGTCGGGCGAAAGAGGCCGGTTTACCGCGGATCACGATCCGCCAGCTTCGCCACTCCCACGCCACCGCTCTGGTGCGGGCCGACGCACATCCCTAGGTCGTCCAGGACCGGACTCTGTTGTAACTCCCGTTTCCTCAGTCGGGCTGGGGAGACTTGAACTCCCGACCTCTTGACCCCCAGTCAAGCGCGCTAACCAAACTGCGCCACAGCCCGGAAACGAGACGACTCTACCCTTCTGAGCGATCCCCTCCATTCGACATGGCGCATGCAGCCAGCGCATAATGAATTGGACCCCCGGTCAGACCGTTGCCGGTCGGTCTCCGAAGATTACGCCAAAGGGCGTAATCCGATGGGCGCCGTTGCGGGTTAACCGTCAACGGTGCGTAACGGAACTTAGATAACACGGGAGGAAATACACGGTGAGAGCTTCAAACAAGCTCGCCCGTTGGCGCTGGTTGGCGATCATTGCGGTATTCGCAATCATCGCGGCGGCTTGCCAGACCGGAGGCGGTGCAACTACCACCGCCGCTCCTGGCGAGGAGCCGACTGCCACCACCGCCGGTGAAGAGCCGACGGAGACGACAGCAGCGCCGAGTGCGGAAGGGTTCACCTACCGCATGGGCATATTCCAGGACACCACTACCGACAACTACTGGGCCTATCTCGACCCGCAGTCGACGGTGTGGAACCAGTACGTACTAAGCCCGACCAAGCCGACCTTGTACACAGTCAACTTCCCTGGCATCGAGTTGGACAACGATGTGGCCGCCAGCGCCGAGGTGCCCTTGGGCGCCGCGGAAGGTGACGGCTGGGCGGTTGAGGTGCCGATGAGAGACGATGCGGTTTGGTCGGACGGAACTCCGATCACGGCCGGCGACGTCATCTTTACCTTCCAGACCGTTCGTGATCTGGCGTTGGGTGGCAACTGGCTTTCGGCCTATCCACTGCCGAATCCTGATGATGACGCCGTCATCGGCTTAACCGATGTCGTGGCGGTGGATGACCACACCGTCAAGTTCGTCTTCAACCACCAGCCTGGGCTGGCGGTGTGGCCACACCAGATCGGTACTCAAGGCCCGATCATGCCCGCCCACGTGTGGGCCGACGCGGTGGAGGCTGCCAGGGCCAGCGCGGATCCGGCGGCAGCGCTGTATGGCACTGTTGCCACCGGTCTTGACGTATCCGGGGGCTCGATGGTGTTCGTCGAGCGGCAAGAGGGCGCCTTTGCCCGCAACGTCGCCAACGAAACCTTCTACGACACGGGCCGGGAGATCACCTCGGGTGACGTGACCTACACGGTGGGTCCCTACAACAACGAGGCGGTCTTCTCCCTCTACGGAGGACAGGACGCCGCAGTGTTGGCGCTCAAGGCGGGTGAGGTCGATTACCTGCTCAACCCCCTTGGCATGCAGCGCGGACTCTTGCAGCAGGTCCAAGGTGATGAGACCTTGACCGCGGTGGTTAACCCCACCAACGGATTCCGGTACCTCGCCTTCAACCTTCGCAAAGAGCCGATGTCGATCCCCGCGTTCCGGGATGCCCTGGCGCTCATGATCGACAAGGAATTCATGGCCAACAACGTCCTGCAGGGCGTGGCCTTCCCCCTCTATGCCACTGTGCCGGAAGGTAACACCAAGTGGTACAACACCGAGGCCGCCGAGCAGATCGGAAGCCAGTACGCGGGCAAGTCCACTACCGATCGCCTGGCCGAGGCGATTGCCCTCCTCAAAGGGGCGGGCTTCGCTTGGGAGGTCGAGCCCGTCATGGATGAGGCCGGCAGGACCGTGATCGCCGGTTCGGGGATCACCCTGAACGGCAACGCGATTCCCGAGATCGAGATCCTGGCTCCGGGACCGGGTTATGACCCGCTCCGGGCCACTTACTCGATCTGGATCGAGACCTGGCTGAACCAGCTGGGCTTCGAGGCTGAGGCCAACCCGACGGACTTCGGCGCTCTGGTCGACCGGGTCTACACCCCGACCGAGAACAACGAACTCGACTACGACATGTTCATCCTCGGGTGGTCGCTGGGGAGCCCCGCCTTCCCAACGTACCATTACGACTTCTTCTACGGGCCGAATGACACGCTGCTCAACGGTGGCAACAATGCCCCCGGATTCCACAGCGAGGCATTCGACGGCCTCGCGGAGCAATTCCAGGCTTCGCAGTCGGAGGAAGAAGCGTTTGACCTGATGTGGCAGATGGAAGAAGTGATCGCCACCGAAAAGCCGTACATTCTGCTTTTCGACACCGGCATCCTCGAGTTCTACCGCCACGCCAACGTGGAGTTCCCCTTCACTGAGACCCTGTCCGGTCTGCAGTTCCTTTCGGGACCGCAGTCCACAGTGACGGCGGCCAAGTGAGTTGAACCCAGACTGAGTTGATGGGGGGCGGAGCCAACGGCTCCGCCCCCCATCGCGTACGGCCCCAAGACGCGTCTGTTAGCCTCGCCGAGGGTCAAAGAGGAGCCCGATCGGATGATCAAGTACATCAGTAAGCGTGTGCTTCAGGGTGTCCTTCTGTTGGTCGTTTTTCTGGCCCTCGTCTATCTGCTGTTGGAGGCACAACCCGGCGATATTGCCCAACAGTTGATTGCCAATCCGAACCTTCCCCCCGAGGCCCAGGACATCCTGAGGGCCCGGCTCGGACTCGACCAGCCCCTGCTCGGCCGGGTGGTCAACTACGTCTTCAACTTCTTCCAGGGTGATCTGGGCAAGTCATTCACCCAATACCCGGCCGACGTCTGGGACTTGATCATGGAGAGGCTCCCGCGAACGGTCACCCTCTTCCTCTCTGCGGTGTTACTGGCCTACTACATGGGCTTTGGCCTTGGCAAGGTGATGGCCTGGAGGCGCGGACGCTTCTCCGAAACCGGGCTGACCCTGGCCGGGGTAGCCGGCTATACGGTCTTTTACCCCTGGTTCGCCATCCTCATGTTGTGGCTCTTCGGGTTCATTTTCGGCTTCTTCCCCATCGGGAAGTTCATCGACGTCAGCGAGTGGAACAATGCCCCGGTCGCCGCCAATTCGCTTTTTTTGAGGTTCCTGCTCTCACTGATCGCGGTCTCGGCGATTGCCGTCGGCATTTTTGCCCTGTCGCGCCGAATCGAGCGTGACTCAACTGCGCGGACGGTGAGGCGGTTAGGGATCGGCGGCCTCGCCGTGGCGTTTGTCATCTTTTGGGTCGTGTCTCCCCTCAGACCGTACCTGGGTGACATCCTCCATCACACCGCCCTCCCGGTGTTGACACTGTCATGTGTCAGCTTCGCCGGAGTGATGCTTCTCACCAGATCGTCGATGTTGGAGACCATGCGAGAGGACTACATCCTCACAGCCCGGGCGAAGGGTTTGTCCGAACGTGACGTCCGCGACAAACACGCCGCCCGCAACGCCCTGCTTCCGGTGGTGACCTCGCTAGTGCTGGCCTTGTCCTTTGTAATCAGCGGTGGGATCCTGACCGAGACAGTGTTCTCCTGGCCCGGTCTCGGCCAGCAACTGCTGGGCGCCACCCTCCTCGAGGATCTGCCGCTGGCTACCGGCACCCTGGGCATCATCGGAATATTGGCCCTGATCGGCCACATCGTGGCCGACATCATGTACATGTATCTCGACCCCCGTATCCGGTATTCGTAAGGAGCAACCAGTGGCCGACGTCATCACCGCTCCCCCGATACCCCCCACCTCTGCGGCCGGCCCTGTGATAACCGACCCGCTCTGGCGGATCCGACTCCGGCTTACCAGGCGGTCGATCGCCAAGAACTGGAAGCTGTTTAGCGCCAACCGGATCGGTCTGATCGGACTGTCCGTGATCTCTGTTTTCGCACTGATGGCTATCGCCCATCCGATCCTGATGGCGACCCTCTGGCATAGGGCCGTCTACGACCCGGTCCAGGGCTACGACGCCCCCCAGGTGGAGAAGGCGGTGGTGGAGGTCGTCGAGGACCCGGTGACCCAGATCGACTTAAGTACCGCCCGGATTCAGACCAACCCCTTTGTCCAAGTAGGAGACACCATCTCCATTCCCCAACAACCCGCCCCCCCCACCTTCACGGGGGCCTACCCCCACCTCCTAGGAACCGACCCCCTCGGACGAGACGTCCTCAGCCAACTTCTCTACAGCACCCGGGCGGCCTTCTTTCTAGGCATCATCGCCGCCGTAGTCACCGTCTTCATTGCCACTGCCGTCGGTTCGGTCGCCGCCTACTTCGGGGGATGGATCGACACTGGATTGATGCGGTTCGCCGATTTGATCCTGCTCGTCCCTCTTCTACCGGTGCTGATCGTCGTATCCGGGCTCTTCAGCATCAGCCTGCCTCTCCTTGGGTTGCTGGTCGGTGTCCTGGCCGGGTTCGGCGGCACCGCCATAATCCTCAAGTCCCAGGCGCTGCAGGTGAAGGTCAAACCGTTCATCGACGCTGCCCGCATCGCCGGGGGCGGGCATGGTCATCTGATCTTCCGGCACATCGTCCCGAACGTGCTGCCCCTCTCGTTCCTCTACATGATGTTCACGGTGACCGATGCGATCTCGCTCGAGGCCACGCTTTCTTTCCTCGGCCTGCTCTCGATTCCGATGAGCTGGGGGATCATGATCAACACCGCCTCAAGCCAGGGCTACTTTCTTTCGGGCACCGACTACTGGTGGCTGCTGATCCCGGCTGGGCTGGCGGTGAGCATGCTTGCGGGCTCGTTCTTCCTGGTAGGCCGAGCCATGGATGAGGTGGTCAACCCCAGGCTCCGTCAGAGGTAGTGGGCTCATTGGCAAACGGCAGCCGAGTGGTCAGGGAGGAACCGTCACAGTGACTTACAACAGCAAGCCACTTCTCGAAGTGGATGGGCTGGTCATGCGCTACCAGACCAAGAAGGGTGACGTCTCCGCCATCGAAAACGTCAGCTTCACGCTGCACCAGGGAGAGTCGCTCGGATTGGTAGGGGAATCAGGGTGCGGCAAGACCTCGGTGGCCATGTCGCTGATGGGCCTGGCGGCCGACAATGCCCGCTACCACGCCGGCGAGATCCGCCTCGAGGGAGAGGACCTTCTCTCCCTCGACGAGGAAAGTATGCGTCAGCGGCGCTGGAAAGCGATCTCGATGGTGTTCCAGGGGGCCATGAACTCATGGAACCCGGTCTACAAGGTGGGTGATCAAATTCGGGAAGCGATGGATATCCATTTCAAACCCCGGCTTAGCGAGGCGGCGTCGGAGGATCGGATGGTTCGGCTGTTCGAGATGGTTGGCCTCAACCCGGCGATGCTCGAGCGATATCCACACGAGTTCTCGGGGGGCATGCGCCAACGAGCGGTGATCGCGATGGCCCTCTCTTGCGATCCCAAGGTGATCATCGCCGATGAGCCCACTACGGCGCTCGACGTCATCGTCCAGGATCAGATCCTCAAGGAGTTGAAGAAGATCCAAGAACAATTAGGGATGTCGCTCATTTACATCTCGCATGACATCGCGGTGATCGCCGAGGTGACCGACACCATCGGGGTGATGTATGCGGGAAAGCTGGTCGAATACGGACCAACCCTCGACGTTTTCCATCGGCCCCGTCATCCCTATTCCTACCTCTTGCTGTCGTCGACGCCATCGATTACCGGTCCCCGGAGAAAACTGGCGCCGTTGGAGGGGGAACCGGCCAACCTGCTCGATCCTCCTCCCGGATGCCGCTTCCACCCACGGTGTCCCTTCGCCACTGAGAAATGTATGACCGACGAGCCGCCCCTGGAAGAACTGGGTGGAAGACATAAGGTGGCTTGCTGGAACTGGGAGAAGGTGCCGGTGTCGATCGCGGGTGCGGCATGAGTGATCCTCTCCTCAAGGTTGACCGGCTTACGAAGCTGTTTCCGGTCAGCCGGGGCCTGTTCCGCAAGCCCACCGACTTCGTCCACGCCGTGGATGGCATCAGCTTTGAGATCGGCCCCGGCGACTCACTGGGACTGGTGGGGGAGTCGGGATGCGGCAAGTCAACCACGGGCAGGATGCTGACCAAGTTGATGGAGGCCACCAGCTGCCAGATCCTGTTGGGGGGTCACAACGGCGGCCTGGTGGACGTGGCGCACAT
>JBQTHI010000114.1:0-15194 GCA_052390035.1 Actinomycetota bacterium
GGTGGTCGGGTGGACCTCGTCGAACACCAGCGGCTCCCGGTTGAGGACCGGTTCATCTGGGGTCCACTCCCAGGCGGCGACGTAAGAGAAGTTGGCGTCGTCGCGTTTGGGCTCGGCGTCTTCAAACTGGTGCTCCTCGCGATAGTGCCCGCCGCATGACTCTTCGCGGTGGAGAGCGTCGCGGCACATCAGCTCGGCAAGCTGGAAGAAGTCATCGACCCGGCCCGCCTTCTCGAGTGATTGGTTGAGTTGCTCGTTGGTCCCCAATACTCGGACGTCGGTGCAGAACTCCTGATAAAGGGCGGGGATTTCGGACATGGCCTTCTCCAGTCCGGTGCGATCCCGGCTCATACCGCAGTATTCCCACATGATCTTGCCGAGCTCGCGGTGGTACCAATCGACCGATCGGGTGCCGCGGCCACCAAGGAGTCCCTTCACTCGCTCGGCCACCTCGGACTCGACCTCGTCAAAAGCAGGGTCGTCGGTTGGCACCGGGATCGTTCCTAACAACCCCGACAGATAGTCGCCGATCGTGTAGGGGAGCACGAAGTAGCCGTCGGCCAAGCCCTGCATCAGCGCAGAAGCACCCAGGCGGTTGGCGCCGTGGTCGGAGAAGTTGGCTTCGCCGATGGCGTACAGCCCGGGGATGGTGGTCATCAGGTTGTAGTCGACCCAGAGCCCGCCCATCGTGTAATGGGGGGCGGGATAGATCCTCATCGGGGTCTGGTAGGGGTTGTCGTCGGTGATCCGCTCGTACATTTCGAAGAGGTTCGAATAACGCTCCTCGATGGTGTCGGCTCCGAGCCGCTCGATCGCCGAGGCGAAGTCGAGGTAGACGCCGTTCTGGCGGGTCCCCACCCCGTTGCCCTGGTCAACCACTCGCTTCACTGCCCGGCTGGCGATGTCTCGGGGCACCAGGTTGCCGAACGCCGGGTACATCCGTTCGAGGAAATAGTCGCGCTCGGTCATCGGGATCTCCCCGGGCGGTCGCTGGTCGCCAGGATCCTTGGGCACCCAAATGCGGCCGTCGTTGCGAAGCGACTCGGACATCAATGTCAGCTTTGATTGGAAGTCGTCGTTCTGGGGGATGCAGGTCGGGTGGATCTGGGTGAAGCACGGGTTGGCGAAGGCGGCGCCCCGCCGGTGGGCGCGCCAGATGGCGGTGGTGTTGCAGGCCTTGGCGTTGGTCGAGAGAAAGAAGACATTCGAATAGCCGCCGGTGGCGAGCACCACGGCGTGACCGGAGTGGCGGGAGGTCTCGCCGGTTACCAGGTCGCGGGTGACGATCCCCACCGCCCGGCCCTCCTTGATCACAATGTCGAGCACCTCGGAGCGGGTATGGAGGTCGACCGTGCCGGCATCGACTTGGCGCATCATCGCCTGATAGGCCCCCAGCAAAAGCTGTTGTCCGGTCTGGCCGGCGGCGTAGAAGGTGCGGGAGACCTGGGCCCCGCCGAAGGAGCGATTGTCGAGCAGCCCGCCGTATTCGCGGGCGAAGGGAACCCCCTGGGCGACCGCCTGGTCGATGATGCTCACCGAGACCTGGGCCAGCCGGTAGACGTTGGCCTCTCGAGCTCGGTAGTCGCCACCCTTGACGGTGTCGTAGAAGAGGCGGTAGACGGAGTCGCCGTCGTTGCGGTAGTTCTTGGCGGCGTTGATCCCACCCTGAGCGGCGATCGAGTGGGCCCGGCGGGCAGAGTCGTGAAAGGTAAAGGCCTCGACTTGATAACCAAGCTCGCCGAGGGTGGCAGCGGCCGAGGCGCCCGCCAGACCCGTTCCCACCACGATGACTTTGAACCGCCTTTTGTTAGCGGGGTTAACCAATTTGATCGAGAAGCGATGGTTGTCCCACTTCTCAGCGATGGCACCTTGGGGAATACGCGCATCCAGAGCCAGACTCATCAGCCGATGACTCCGAACGCCACCCCGAGCGGTCCTGAGATGTTGCCGGCGGTGATCCCCACTGCCAGGCCGACGGCGAGCCATCGGCGCCACTTGTTGAAACGTGGAGAGTTCACTCCGAGGCTCTGGAACATTGACCACCCGCCGTGGAAGATGTGAATCCCGAGCAGGAGGTTGGCCAGCAGGTAGAAGGCGGTGACCGGCCACCGCGAGAAGGTGGCGACGAAATTTGCTCTGACGGCGCCCCGCACCCACACCTCGGGAGCGAATGGAGCGATACCCCATGTGAAGTCGGCCAGGTGGAATGCGACGTAGGCCAACACGATGAAGCCCGACCAGCGCATGGTGCGGCCGGCGTAGTTGGCGGCCAGATAGTGGCGCGGTCCCTGGTAGTCGATCGAACGGGCCCGCCGGTTGATGAAAGTCAGGGAGACGGCGGCGTGAACATGGAGCAGGGTCGCTCCGATCAGTCCGATCCGAAGGCTCCACAAGAAGACGTGGCGGGGGATGATCGGATATAAGAATTCCCGTAACTGGTGGGCGTATTCGTCGATCTCGTAGATCCCACCGGGTTCGGGGCCGAGAAAGATCTTCAGGTTTCCGATCATGTGGGCAAGGACGAAGCCGATCAGCAGGATCCCGGTGACCGCCATGACCCACTTCTTGCCTACCGCCGACCGGTAGAACTCAACGAAGAACGGAGCACGGCGACGGGTCTCGGTTTCCGAAACGGCGGTGCTCACGAAGTCCTATTAAAGCAAGCGGGGCACAACCGTCCGCAAGCCCGGTTCGGATGTTGTGAGCCTTCCGTCTTAGTCATTCCTCTTGACGCCGCGGGTAAGAAATGACACAATCACACTGTTGTAATTACACGCGTGTGAGGAGCGCAAAGTGAGGGGACCCAAATGCGGGGGAAGCTGATCGAAGCGTTGGCGATCGGCGAGTTGTCCTGGCAGGACTACGCCAACTGTCGGGGCGCAGATGCCGACCTCTTCTTTCCGGAGCGAGGCGCCTCGACTCGTAAGGCCAAGGCCATCTGCCAAGCGTGCGACGTCAAAGGTGAGTGCCTCGACTTCGCCATTGTTAACGGAGAGAAGTTCGGGATCTGGGGCGGTCTGTCGGAGCGGGAGCGTCGCCGGGTCCGTCGCCAGCGGATCGTGGCGGCCCGCAAGGCCGGCTAGCCAGCGGCATTACAAGTAGAGGCCTGATCCCTCCGGCGGCTTCTCCCCGCCCCCGCGGCCGATGCCCGCCCGACGTTGCATTTCTTGAAACTGGGCCTGGGCCGCCATCTGCTGGCTCCACAGCGACGCCTGGATCCCGTGGAATAGCCCTTCCAGCCATCCGATCAGCTGCGCTTGGGCGATACGCAACTCCGGTTCGGACGGAAGATCGGCGCTGATCGGAAGCATGATCTCGTTGAACTCCTCGAGGAGATCATCGGGCAACATCTCCCGCAGCTCGTCGAGAGTGCGGCTGTGGACGGCCGCCAGCCGGCTTTTGCCCTGCTCGTCGAGGGGCGCATGACGCACCTCTTCGAGCATGGCCCTGGTCATTGAGGCGATCCTGATCAGCTTGGTGGGCAGCCCGGCGCCGGGCGGCCCGGCCTGGTCGTCGGAGGGTCGAGTTTCGATCGCATCGGGGGCGATTGGCGGTTCCATCGGTTTGTCTGTCATTTCCTCGAGGGTAACCCCGAATGTGCAGATGCCGGCTTTCGACAACCATCTTCCCCCGACCCCGCATGTTCCATATGATCGAAGGGTGTCGAGGAGGACAGCGTTGGCGCAGGGAGGGGATCTGCCCCCGATCTTGGATGCGGCCCAGGTTGCCGATCTGCTGGGAATGAACGTGCAGATGGTGCGGCGCTATGCCCGCGAGGGCCGGTTACCCGCTTACAAGCTGCCCGGAGGCCGAACCTTCCGCTTCTTCCGCGACGAGGTGTTCGAGTTTCTCCGCTCCCATCCGGCGGCGGGAAGTGAGGAGGCCGATGTGGTCAAGCCGGAACGCCCTGGACGACGAGGGTGACCGAGCGCAGGGGGAGATAAGTCGAGACTGGCCGATCGCCAGACGGCAAGCTCACCTCGAGGTGATTCGCCCCTACGAGGGTGATGATGCCGGAAACCTTCAAGCCGAGGTCGGGGGCGAAGACGACGAGCTGGGCTTGGGTCTCGGACAGTTCGGCGAGGCGGGCCTTCCACGTGGCCGAGTCGGGCCGGCCCGACCGGCCGCCCAATCGGGCTGCGGCGATTTCGAGACCCACCCCGGCGAGCTGGGCGTCGATCACCTGGTGACCGGCGCGCAATGTCAGGTAGTCCTCGCCCACCGCCTCGATCATCCCGGTCCACGCTCCGGCGCGAGAGCGGACGGTCACTCGATCTCCCCCGTGCATGGCGCGAATGGCGACATCGGCCATCTTCTCCCTCCGCCGGCGCATCAGGTCGGTGAGCCGCTCCACCTCGGCCGCCTCCTGACGGATCTCATGGCCGACCCGGCGCCGCAGGTCCTCGGCCAGATCGTCGAATTGCTCAGGGTCCCAGGTCACAGTTTTCGCGCTCTCGACACGGTGACAATCGCTTGTTTATGGTGCCCGGCTTGAGGGCCGCTGGTGAGTGGGAGGCGGGATGATCGGAGACCAATTTTCCGAGGTTACCCAAGAGCCGGCGCGGCCTCGACGGCGCAACCCCCTCACCAGGGTGACCGCGTCTCACCTCTTGATGGCGCTGGCTGCGGTCCTGGCGTTTGCCACCAACCTGGTCGTGCTACGGGGTCATGATCAGACCCGACCGGTGGTGGTGGCCGCCGCCGATGTGCCCGCGGGTCGGGCGCTGCGGGCGGCCGACCTGCGAGCCGTTGAGGTCGACGTCGACGACCAACTGTATGCCACTCTGGTTCCCTGGTCGCAGGCGGTTGCGATCGAAGGGATGGTCGCCGTCATAGCGATTCCGAAGGGTCATCTTGTCACGACCAACGACTTTCGCTCGGCTGCCGCCCCTGGCGGGCAACGGGCGATGAGCATTCCGATCGATCCGGAGCACGCCGTCGGGGGGGCTTTGACCATTGGTGACCGGATCGATCTCATCGTTGTGGAAGACGAGAGGCCTCGATACGTCGTGACCGGTGCCGAGGTGCTCGAGGTAGCCACGAGCGACGGCGGGTCGTTGGCTTCGATTGGCGGCTTCTATTTGGTGGTGGCTGTCGCCCCGGGGTCGGCCCTTGATGTGGCCGCCGCCATCAGGAACGGCAATATCGAAATAGTTCGCTCCACGGGCTCAGCCCCGATCGCGGAGTCGTCTGCCGGAGGGGGAGCGGGGGGATGAGCGAGATCGAAGTGGCGCTGGCGGTGTCTGCTCGTGATTGGCCCGACCGGATTCACCGGTTTCTGGCCGATCATGGCGGGGCTCGGGTCCGCGCCCAGGTGCTCACCCCCGAGGACACCCTGGCAGAGACCTATCAGGTGCTGATCATCGACGATGTCTGCTCGTTTTTCACCCCCCGGCTGGTCGACGGTGTTCATGCGCGCCGCCGGATGGTGCTGGGGGTCTTTGATCCGACCGAACCCGACGGGAAGGAGCGGTTACGGGAGGCGGGGGTCGATCAGGTCATCGAGTCGGAGGCGACGGCCAGCGAATTCGTTGTCGCTCTGCGTGCCCTGGTGGTCCTCGCTCCCGGCGAGCCGGGACCTCGTCCCGTATCCGATGAACGATCCACCTCCCGGATGGTGGCGGTCGGCGGCCCTCCCGGAGGCTGTGGGGCTACTGAGGTTGCGATTGCCATCGCCCTGCGCCTGGCGCATCGAGGCCCGACGGTCTTGGTCGACGTCGACGAGTCGGCGCCGTCGATCGCCCAACGCCTTGGGATAACTCTTCTTCCCAACCTCCGCTCGGCGATCGACATTGTTCAACACCGGCGTGGCCAGGTCAGCGCGGCATTGCAGCCGGTCGGCAAGGTGTCGGTCCTGGCCGGGCTCAACGGGGAACGGGATTGGATGGAGATCCGCCCCTTCGAGGTGCTTGATGTGCTCTCCGAACTCTCCAAGGTCCACCGGTATCTGGTGGTGAACGTAGGAGCGCACCTGGAGGAGGTCGGGTTTGGCGACACCGGTCGATTCGCAGTTAGCCGGGCCGTGCTGGGCACCGCCCATCTCGTCATGGGAGTCGGTCTCCCCACACCGGTCAGCATCTCGCGACTTGCCGCCTGGACCAGGACGGCGGCTGACATCAACCCTCACGCCTCAGTGAAACTGGTCGTCAATCGCCGGCCCCGGCCACGGTTCCATCGGGCCGAGGTGGTCGAGGAGCTTGGCCGGGCCACGGGCGTCGCCGACATCACCCTCCTACCTGACGATCCGCAGGTGGAGGCGGCTGCCTGGGCAGGCAAGCCGGCCACCACCGGCAGGTTCCATCGGAGCATCGGTCGCCTGACCGACCGGGTGGTGGTGTGACCGCTCCCGCCTACGACGAGATCCGGCGGCGGGCGCTCGAACTGGTCGAGACGACCCGGATAGATCCGCAAAAGGACCGGGAGGCGGCTAGAGCCGTGGTAACGGATGCCGTCGGCGAATATCAGCGGCGCGCTCATCTCGGTCAGGGGCGGGCCTTGCATAACCCGAGCGACATGATCGACCGGGTATTGCGGGCCGTCTCCGAGCTCGGACCGTTGACCGATCTGCTGCAGAGGCGCGACATCGAAGAGATCTTCATCGAAGGTGGTCGGGTTTCGTACCTTGATGGCACCGGGCGGCTGCGCGGGCTTGATCAACCGACGAGCGAGGTCGAGAACCGCCATGTGGTCGATCGATTGTTGGCCGAGACCGACCGCCGCCTCGACGTGTCCAGCCCGATCGTTCAAGCCCGGGTCCTGAACGGTGCGGCTCGCCTCACCGGGGTCATACCGCCGATCGGTGACCAGCTGTCGGCAACGATCCGTCGCTACGCGCTGCGCCGAGAGTCTTTGCGGTCGTTGGTCGAGTTGGGCTCTCTTACCGTCCCGGCTGCTGGACTGCTGGCGTTAGCGGCTCGGACCAACGCCTCTTTCCTCGTTTCGGGTCCGCCGGGTTCAGGCAAGACGTCGATGTTGGCCGCATTGATTCAGGCGGTGCCCTCCGCCCACTGCATCAGATGTTGTGAAGAGGTGCGTGAGTTACACGTTCCGCTCGTCCACGGTTCGTATTACGAGGCCCGACCGCCGTCGTTGGAGGGTAAGGGCGAGATTTCGTTGCGTGATCTGGTCAAGGTGGTGCTGGCGATGAGGCCGGATCGGATCGTGGTTGGTGAGGTTCGTGGTGCGGAGGCCTTCGAATTGACGAGGGCGGTGAACGCCGGGTGTGGGTTTGGCTGCACCATCCACGCCAACTCGGCTCGGCAGGCGCTCAACGCCTTGGTCAACGCCGCCCTGATGGCCGGTGAGAACGTTGCCGAGACGGTTGTGCGAAAGGTCTTCTCCGCCACCCTCGATCTGGTCGTTCACCTCGATCGTGACGCCACCGGGGTTTCCGAAGGCCCCATACGCCGGCAAGTGATGGAGGTGTTGGCCTTGGTCCCGGCCCTTCATGACGACTTCTCCACCCAGCCGCTCTTTGTCAGAAAGCATCTAGGCGCTCCGCTCGAATGGACCGGTGCTCTGCTTCCCGACTCGCTGGCCGATCGAGTCGAGCGGGTTCTGCCCGGTGGCACCACCCTGGGTGCAGTCCTGGAAGGGCGGGTGGCTGTGGTATGAGGTTGCTCGCCGCCGCAATGACCGGCGTGGCCGTGGCGCTGGTAGTCGGATGGCTCACCGGTGGATGGCCGCCGCCTCGGCTGCGACGCGCCGGGCGGAGTCGATCCTTGTGGCTGATCCAAACCGGGATGGGTTTGAGCCGGGCCCAATTTTTCGGCCTGGCGGCCGGCGTTGGGCTGGTCGCTTTCCTGCTGGTGTGGTCGGTGTCGGGACTGATGGTGATCGCCCTCCCGGCGGCGTTGATATCTGCGCTGCTTCCCCGCGCCTGGCTGCAACGCAGACGGGCCCAGCGTCTGGCCGAGATGCACCGAGCCTGGCCCGACGGGCTGCGTGATCTGACAGCTTCGATATCGGCCGGCATGTCACTCGCTCGTGCTCTGGAGAAGTTGTCCTCGTCGGGACCGGCACCTTTGCGGAATGCCTTCGCTCGTTTTCCTTATCTTTCTCGGGCTTTGGGCGTTCCGGTGGCGCTCGAAGCGATCAAAGAGGAGTTGGCTCACCCGGTCTCCGACCGGATTCTCGAGGTGCTGATCGTGGCCCACCTGAAGGGTGGCCCGGTGGTGCTCGACATCCTCCGCGACCTCACGGTGTCGACTACCCGCGACATGTGGGCAGGAGAGGAGATCGAAACGCTGGCTCTGGAACAGAAGATCAACGCTCGGGCGGTGTTTGTGATCCCCTGGCTGGTGCTGGCGTTCATCACCGTTCGGCCCGGTCCGTTCCGCGACTTCTATTCGTCGGCCGCGGGTTGGCTGGTAGTGGCAGTCGGGGCTGCCGCCAGCGGCCTGGGCATGGCAATTGCGTCACGGCTCGGCAGGGACCTGGAAGAGCCGAGGGTGTTCGGAGAGGCGAGGGCATGATCGACCCGGCCTTGGTGTTGGCGGCCTTGTCGACGACGGTCGCCGTGGCGATGGTCGTCAGGTGGATCGCGCCGCCTGCGACCCGGCTGGCCGGCCGGGTTCGTCCATACCACATCGGAGCTGGTCGGGAGCAGGTGATCAAGGTTACCGGAGGCGGAACGGCCTGGTCACGCTTGAGGGAAGAAACTCTGGGGCGGCTCGCCAGGAAAATCGGTGCCTTGCTCGACCCGGACGGAGCCGAATCCACCAGGCTCCGGCTCCGCCAGACCGGTCTATTTCCGGGTTTGGATGACGACCAGGCATTGGAGGCGTACCGGGTTCGGCAACTCGGCACCCTGATGTTGACGACCGCGATGGCCGCCGCCGCCGCGGTCGCCTTGCAGCTCCCGCTTCCCCGGGCGCTGGCCCTTTGCGGTCTCGGGGCTCTCGTCGGGGCCACCCGCAGCCGCGGTCGGGTCGATCGGGCGATCCGGCGACGACGGGAGTTGATGCGCATCGAGATCTACACCATCAACCAGCTGCTGGCGATGCGGGTCCGCGCCGGGGGAGGAGTGGTGCAGGCTGTTCAGGAAGTGGTGGCCCGCGGTCGGGGCGAAGTTATCGAAGAGCTAGCCGAGGCCCTCCGGCTGCATCGGGCAGGGATGCGGGCCATCGAGTCGTTCTCCCGATTGGCGACGCTGACGCCGGAGCCAGCGTGTGCGCGCACATATTCGCTTCTCTCGGCCGCCGAAGAGCGCGGCTCCGATCTAGCCCGGGCGTTGCTCGATCTCTCCGAGGATGTTCGGGAGTCTCGCCGCGAGGCGATGCGACGTTCGGCTACTCGGCGTCGGGCGGCGATGCTGGTGCCGATCATTGGAATCCTCGCCCCGGTGATGTTGCTGTTTGTGGGGGCCCCGCTGCCCCAAGTCATCTTCAACTGGCGTTGAAAGAGAAAGGAGCAAAAGTGATTGGGTTGTTGCGGACAGGGTGGGAACACCTGCGCGTCCTCCACCGCGATGAGCGCGGGCTATCGACCGCCGAGCTGCTCGGCAACGCCGCACTGGCCATTGCCGCCCTGGTGGTGATCTGGGCCGCGCTGGAGGCGCTGGGGGTCGAGGTGGTGGCGTGGATCCGAACCCAGATCCTGGGGGCCTGAAACCAAAAAACGTGCCCGAGCAGGGGATGGTCACCGTCCAGTTCATGGCGGTGACGGCCCTCTCGATGGTGTTCCTCGCCCTCCTCTCCTACCTGATTGCCGTGCAGTACGCCTCCGGGGTGGTACGGGCGGCGCTCGATGAAGGTGTGCGTGTGTCGGCTCCTGCCCGCGCCACCGAGGTTGACTGTGTCGAGGCCATCGATCGCGTCCTGGAAGGTCTCATGAGCGGGCCGTTGGGCGAAGGAGTGGCGGCTAGTTGTGTGGTGGAAGGCGATCAGGTGGTGGCGTCTGCCACCGCCGCGTTTCCGGGATGGTTTCCCGGACTGCCGGCGATCTCGTTCGACGTCGAGGTGAGGGGAGTCAAAGAGACCGATGAGTAGGGATCGGGGTTCAACGCCCGTCGAGCTTGCCCTGGGCCTGATGATCATCGTCGTGCCGGTGGCGATCATGGCCCTATCGGTCGCTCCCGTCTTCGAGCACCGCAATTTTGTCAGAAGGGCGGCGGCGGAAGCAGCGCGTACCGCGGTCCTGGCGGCCGCCGATCCACTCGTGGCGGGGGAGACCGTCGTTGCCGACCTGGCCCGGGGGATGGGGATCGCTCCCGCCGATGTGACCGTCGTGTGGTGTGGCGGAATGCCGTGTTCGTTCGGCCGGGGTGCCACCGTCAGCGTCGAGGTGGCGGCGATAGTGCGGGAGATCTCCTCTTTCCTGCCGATCGGCGAGATCACCGTCCGGTCGGTTCACACCGAGCAAGTTGACCCGTATCGGAGCCGTCCGTGAGCCGTAGGGCCTCGAAGTCGGAACGTGGCTCGGTGCCGCTCTGGTTCCTTGGCCTCGCCGTGTGTCTCTTGATGCTCGGCGCCCTGTCCGCCGAGTTGTGGCGTGTCATCGGAGAACGTCAAGAGCTCGTGGCGCTGGCCGACGGAGCCGCGGTAGCGGCCGCGGGCATCATCGACCTTGATCACTATCGAACGACCGGTGAAGCGTTGGTGGATCCGAGCGAGGCGTCCGCCAGGGCCCTTCAGGTGATCGCGACCAGCAGCGGCGCCGACGACCTGACCGGAGCCCCGGCGATCGTCGTGGCCGCCGACGGCTCATCCGTGTCGGTCGAGCTGAGGCGCGAGGTTCGATTTGGGCTCCTTCGAGTGCTGTCGTTCCAGGAGGACCGCTTCGTTGTCACCGCGGTGGCGGTCGCCTACCCCTATTCGCCATGACCGACCGGGTCCGGGTGGCTCTCGCCGGCCTGCTGGTGGCGGCGTTGGGCGTTGGGTGGTGGCTGGTCAGTCGCCCACCGTCGGCTGAAGGTTTGGTGGCGGACGTCGAGTCGGCGCTGACTGCCTGGGCGGAGTATGCCGGCAGCGGGGACATCACCCCGTTGCCCGCTTTTTTCGCCGACGGACCCCAGTTGGCCCAACTCCGCTCGGAGAGTGCCGGCATCATCCCCGGCCCGCCATATCGCTTCGAGCTGACCAACCAGGAAATTGTGGCTCCTGGCATCGTGCGCGGGGTCGTCACGGTCTCCCGACCCGGTGAACCGGACCAGAGCTACCGCTGGGACATCGAAGCGATCGAAGAGGATGGCGCCTGGAAGGTGTGGACGGTGCGAACCAGTCCCTAGGCCAGGGGCGCCAGCGCAAACGGGACGGCAAACCGCAAGCACCAGATCAGCACCGCCCGGTGGACCTCCAGGTCGAACTCCTCGGGCAGGTCGTAGTTCTGCCCACCGATGTTGCCCTTGAGCTTGCCCAGGTCGAGGTACGAAGTCGGGGTCCCTCCCTGGTAGTCGCCGCCTTCCAGCACCCAAACATAGAGATCGGGGCCGTTCTGGATGTCGGTGTTGTCCTCGAGCCGGAGCACGTAGCGACCGCCCTCCTCATAGACCGTGGCGGTGCCGGCGGCCCGATGGTCGATCCCGCTAAACGAACCGGTGGTGAGGGCGATCGGCTGCACATTGGTCGTCACCGAGGCAGTGGTGCCCGCAGAGGTTGTCTCGCTTCCGACGATGGTGCTGGTGAAAGCCTCCGCCAAAGCTTCGTCGACCGGGTCGTCGGCAAACAGCTTGTCGGGCCGGAAGAGGAGGAACCCGGCGACCAACGCCATGGCTCCGACGACGAGGACTAACGGTCGTTTCATCTCCACGTACTTAAGGCGATTGCTGTTGCTACACCCCACCCGGAACCTAAGGTTTCGGGATTGTTTAGATGCCGTCGAGGGTATGATTCCGGCCTACACGCCGCCCCCCACCGTGGAGGCGCGTCTCCCTTTCGGGGGTGGTGTAATAGGCAACACGACAGGTTCTGGCCCTGTTATTGAGGGTTCGATTCCTTCCCCCCGAGCAATGGGCCGAAGCACGTCGGTCCGACCTGGCCCCGTCGTCTAGAGGCCCAGGACGCCGGCCTCTCAAGCCGGTAACGGCGGTTCGAATCCGCTCGGGGCTGCCAACTGGTCGTCCGTTAGGTGCGACCAAAGACCGGCACCGCGGCCCCGCTCATTACGCCGGAGGCGTCGGATAGCAAGAATTCGGCGACGGAGGCGATCTCGTCCGGGGTCGGCCAGTTGACATAGTCGGCGTAGGGGGCCGCCGCCCGGGTGGCAGGGGTGTCGATCACCGACGGGAGCAGGACATTGCAGGTGACCCCGGTCCCTTCCAACTCCTGGGCGATGGTCTTGCCCAGCGCCACCACCCCGGCTTTGGCGACGTTGAACGCCGCCTGCCCGCCCGGTGTGTCAAAGGCCGCCCGGCTGCCGACCAGCAACAGCCTTCCCCATCCGGCCGCCCGTAGATGGGGGAGGGCGGCGCGGGCCGTGTAGAACGCCGACCGAAGGTTGAGGTCGATCATGCGCTCGAAGCGGAGATCATCGGTCTCTTCGACGTCCCTCCCGCCTGCCCATCCGCCGACCAGAGAACATGCGGCGTTGATCGCTCCGAACTGGTTGGCGATCTCCTTCATGAAAGCGGTCACCGCCTCCGGGTTAGTCGCGTCGACTCGTCTTAGCACCAGGTTTTGGTCGTCGACCTCGAATTCGTTCTCGAACCGATCGGCCTCTTCCGGGAGGAGGTAGGAAACCGCCAGCCGGTAGTCCTGGCGAAGCAGCCTTCGCACCAGGGCGCTACCCAGGCCTCCGGTTCCTCCAGTGATGACAGCAGTCCGACTCACAATGCACTTCCAGTTGGCGAGGCTTGATTGGATCGATCATGGTAGGTTCCGAATTCGATACCGGGACCAATGGAGGTGGCCAGGTGGCTTCTATAACCTTTGACAAGGTGGGGAAGGTGTATCCGGGTGGGACCCGGGTCATTACCGACGTCAATCTTCATATCGAGGATCAGGAGTTTCTGGTCCTGGTGGGCCCTTCCGGGTGTGGCAAGTCGACGTTGCTGCGGATGATCGCCGGGTTGGAGGAGGTCACGGAGGGGGATCTGAAGATCGGCGACCGGGTGGTTAACGATGTCTCGCCGAAGGATCGGGACATCGCCATGGTGTTCCAGAACTACGCGTTGTATCCGCACATGTCGGTTTATGACAACATGGCATTCGGGTTGAAGCTCCGAAAGATGGATAAGGAAGACATCCGCAAGCGGGTGGCGGAGGCGGCCCGGGTGCTGGAGCTAACCGAGTTTTTGGAGCGCAAGCCGAAGGCTTTGTCGGGTGGGCAGCGCCAGCGGGTGGCGATGGGCCGGGCGATTGTTCGGGAGCCATCCGCCTTTCTGATGGACGAGCCGCTTTCCAACTTGGACGCCAAGCTGCGGGTGCAGATGCGTTCAGAGATCGGCATGCTCCAGCAGCGGCTGGGCACCACCACTGTCTATGTCACCCACGACCAGGTGGAGGCGATGACCATGGGTGACCGGGTGGCGGTCATTCGCAAAGGCAATCTGCAACAGGTTGACAGTCCCCGCAACCTGTACGACAACCCGGACAACCTGTTCGTGGCCGGCTTCATCGGCAGCCCCTCCATGAACTTCGCCTACGGACAGGTGGAAGGCGACGGAGACAACTTGTACGTCGCCTTTGCCGGGGAGAGGGTGAAGGTCGATCGAAAGGTGCTGACGAGCAAGCCGCGCCTGTCGGAATACAAGGGCAGGGAGATCGTCATCGGCGTACGGCCGGAGGCGTTCGAAGTGGTGGCGGCGGTGCCCGGTGCCGACCCGGCTCAAACCATTACTGCCAAGGTGGGCCTAGTCGAGCAACTTGGCTCGGAGGCGTTTGTCCACTTCGTCAAGCAGTCCTCGCCGGTAATCACCCTCGACATCCGCGAGCTTCTCGCCGACCAGGGCACCGACCCCGCCTCGCTCGGCAACGAGACCAAATTCACCGCCCGGGTCGACCCCGATCACGCTCCCCGGGCCGGTGAAGAAACCAAGCTGGCCATTTTCACGGACAAACTCCACTTCTTCGACAAGGACACTGGCGAGGCCATCCGTTAGGGGCGGATCAGCTTGAAGCTTTCCGCCAGGGCCAAGCCGGGCCGTTGGCCCTGGGTGGCGGCCCACTCCCGCATGCGGTTGATGAACTCCGCCCGGCCCTCTTGGCCGTCCTCGGTCACGTTCATCGTGCTGCGGATCTGGCTCAAATGTTGCAGCAGGGCCTCGATCTTGACGTCGAACGTTGATCCGATGTCCTCCCAATAGTCGGGATCGTCCGCTGACCAGAGGAGGATGGCGTCGGGTCGGTGCTTCTCAAGACCCTGCTCCGGGAAGAAGAGGTGGTCTCGGGCCGCTACCACTCCATCAATTGCTCCCCAGCCTACGGCTCGATGGTCGGGGTGGAGCATGTACCGCCGCCAGGGGTCGTGGGTGAGCACCACCTGGGGGCGGAGCACTCGGATCCACCGGCAAAGGACGCCGCGCAGTTCCATCGAGTATTCGATCTCGCCATCGACGTAAGGAAGGTGGATCAGCTCGCCGGTGACACCGAGGGTCGCAGCTGCAGCCTTTTGCTCTGCCTCGCGGGCCTCGGCCAGTTCTTGGGGAGCCAAATCCGGGTTCCACGTGCCCTTCGATCCATCGGTGACGATCAACATCGAAACCACACACCCCTCGCCGGCCCAGCGAGCCAGGGTGCCACCCGCCCCAAACTCGGCGTCATCCGAATGAGCACCAATGGTCAAGGCGGTCGCGGGCGTCGGCAACGTATCGAGGCGGTCGGATGAACGAACGTCTGAGTGGCTGGTCACACAAAGGTCACCGTCATGGGAGGCTCAGAGTATCGAGCAACATCTCTACCCATGGCAAGCGACGACGGGCAAGCACCAGGTCACTCGGATCGTCCAGGTCCACGGCCAGCCTCGGGCCAATCACGACGATCGGGTCGCGCCCGGCTAACGCAGCCAGATGACGGTGGAAGCTGGCCACCCCGTAAGCGAACGGGAACCCCGTCATGTTGGCGCCCAGAAGGCTGGTTCCCCCGTCGCGGCTCGGGGCGATCACCGACTGGCCGTTGGCGACAGCCGCAACCACGGGCGCCAGCACCGTGCCATCGATGAAGGGCAGATCGGCATGACAGATCAGCCAGGGCCCCTTGGGCAGGGAACCGACAAATGACCGCGCAGCTCGGTTGAGGTCGGAGCCCTTCTCGACCCTC
>JBQTHI010000115.1:0-5108 GCA_052390035.1 Actinomycetota bacterium
CCCAGTACGAGCGGGCCTGGGGCCGCGTGCAGGAGATCACCAAGGAGGGCGGGGCCGTCAAAGGCACCGTTATCGAGGTGGTCAAAGGCGGCCTGATCGTTGACATCGGTCTGCGGGGCTTCCTCCCGGCATCCCTCGTCGACCTGCGGCGGGTCCGCGATCTTGACCCCTTCATCGGTCAGGAGATCGAGGCGAAGGTCATTGAATTGGACCGCAACCGCAACAACGTCGTCCTCTCCCGCCGAGCCCACCTCGAGGAGGAGCAGGCCGAGCAGCGCGCCCAGTTCCTCGACGATCTGAAGGAAGGGGAGAACCGCCCCGGGGTGGTGTCCTCGGTGGTCAACTTCGGCGCCTTCGTCGACCTCGGAGGGATGGACGGTCTGGTCCATGTTTCCGAGATGTCCTGGCAGCACATCTCCCATCCATCGGAGATGGTCAAGGTGGGCGACAAGGTCAATGTCAAGGTGCTCGAAGTCGATCGTGAGCGGGAGAGGATCTCGCTCTCGATCCGCCAAACCCTGGAAGATCCGTGGGAGGTGTTCTCCCGGGACCGCAACGTCGGCGACGTCGTCGACGGGATCGTCACCAAGACCGTCCCCTTCGGGGCGTTCGTGTCGGTTGCCGACGGGGTGGAGGGACTGGTCCACGTATCGGAGATCGCCATCCATCGGGTGGAATCGCCCGAATTGGAGCTGTCGATCAATCAGCCCGTGCGGGTGAAGATCACCGAGAAAGAAGACGAGCGGCGTCGCATCAGCTTGTCGATCAAGCAGGCTCTTCCGGAATGGCAGGAGCGCAGCTCCCAACCGGGTCCGGCCAAACGACCGGCCAAGCGTGAGTTCGAGCGGGAGTTCGGTCCGTCGGCTCCCGAACCAGAGCCGGTAGCCGTCGACGCGTCGCTCGAGGCCATCTTGCAGGAATTGAAGGAACGGGGGATCGGTCGCCGCTAGTACTTGACCTGACTAGTCAATCCTGGGAGCCTGCTCTTGACCTGGCTCCAAACAGCGGGCTTAAGGGGGGCAGGAACTGGGTCGAAGAACTAGTGATTAAGGCGATCGGCTGCGGCCCGCGTTTGGGGGACTATCCCAACCCGGCTCCCCAGCTTTGTCGATAAGGAGTCTGGATGGGTAGGAGAGCATTAGTCCTGTTAGTCGCCCTGCTGTTGGCGGGGGTGGCCGCCTTTGCGGTGTTCCAGTTCTTGCAGAACATCCAATCCGAAGCGGAGGCCGGTCAGGAGAAGCAGACCGTCTTCCGGGCGACGACGTTCATCGCCGAGGGTTCGCAGGGATCCCAGGTACTCCAATCGCAGCTGGTCGTGGAGAGCGAAGAGAACACCCAGGATCTGCCCGACGGGGCTATCACCACTGCCGAGGCACTGCAGGCGGCCTTGACGAACAGGCTTGCGGTCGGTCCGATTGAGCGCAACCAGATCATCACCGGCAGCCAATGGGTCGAGTTGTCGGTGCAACTCAAGCCCCTCTCCGAGTTGATTCCCTCCGGCAAACAGGCCATCACCATTTCCACCGATGCGGTCCGGGGGGTCAACGGCTTTGTCCGGCCCGGTGACCTGATCAACCTGATTATCACAGTCGAGATCGAGTTCAACCAGATCCCGGTCGACTCGCCGATCTTCGGCATCCCGACCGAAACCACCGCGGCCGATGGCACCGCCGGCCAGGAGCAGACCGAAACAGTCACCTATACGCGCTATGTCCTGCAGGGACTGCCGGTTTTGGCGGTCGCCCAGCAGGTACGGTCCGAGGAGGGTGAGCCCACCCCGGTGGTCACCCAGCAGTTCGACGAGCAGGGCAACCCCATCCCAGCCGATCAGGCCGCCCAGCAACAGGTCCCGCAGACGGTGTTCACCCTCGAGGTGACACCGGAGCAGGCCGAGCGGATCGTGTTCTCATTCGAGACCGCTTCGGTGTGGCTGACATTGGTTCCTTCCGACTTCGTCGAAGTGGAAACGCAGGGCGTTACCATTGAGAATCTGTTTGCGGGGGATCTGGTGCAGGACATCTTCGGTAACTGAGTCATACAGGGGCGAGCTCCCAAGGGAACAAACGTGTCGATAGCCGAGAACAATCTGCTGGTAGTTGATGAGGAAGCGGCCTTCATCGACCAGGCCAAGCGGCTCTTCGATGGCCGTCTCCCCACCGCCCGGTCTTTGACCGAGGCGATGGCGGCGGCCGACGCGGGTGACTTGCGGATGGTGCTGCTCGGTCCTTCTTTCGCCAACGAGCGGTCGATCGACTCGATCCGAGCGCTGCGCAACGAAGATCCTTCGCTGATCCTCATCGGTGTGGCCGAGCAGGTAACCCCCAACCTGCTGCGTTCGGCGATGCGTTCGGGTCTGTCCGAAGTGATCGAGGCGCCCCTCACCGAGGACAAGATCGAAGAGGCGATCAAGCAGTTCGCTAACGATGTCCTCAAACGTAAGGCCGCCGTCGCCACCCGCGGGGTCGAAGCCCCCCGCGACGAGGGTCAGCTGGTGGTGGTCATGTCGGCCAAGGGCGGCTCGGGAAAGACCGTCACCGCCACCAACCTCGCTTTGCTGCTCGCCCGGTTTGAGGACAAGAGGGTGGCGATGGTCGACGCCGACCTCCAATTCGGCGATGTTTGCCTCGTCCTCCAACTAGAGCCTCGCTTCACCCTGGTCAACGCTGCCCACGAACTTCACCACCTCGATGGGGAGCTTTTGGAGTCTCTGATGACCGACCATCCCAGCGGGCTGAGGGTGATGGCTGCCCCTCTCGAGCCGGCCTTCGCCGACGACATCTCCACCGAGAGCCTCATCACCGTCGTCGAACTGCTGAAGGATCGTTACGACTATGTGGTGGTCGACACCGCCTCGATGCTCGACGAGTTGCTGCTGTCGCTGCTCGAACGGGCCAGCACCATCATCCAGGTGGTCGATATGGATCTCCCCTCGGTCAAGAACGCCAAACTGGCCCTGGAGACACTCCGCCTTCTAAAATTCCCCACCACCAAGGTGAAGCTGGTTCTCAACCGATCGAATGCCAAGGCACGGTTGGACGACAAGGAGATCGAAGGGGCGCTCAAGATGAGCATCGCCGCCGCCATCCCCTCCGATGGGGCGGTGGCCGCCTCGATGAACGAGGGCCGCCCAGTGGTGGAGTCGGCCCCCAAGTCACGGGTGGCGAAAGGATTCGAATCGGTGGCCGAGCTGATTGCCGGCCCTATACCGGAACCTTCTTCAGGCAGGAGTGTGCGACGCCGAAAGTGAGTAGTCACCTAATCGGCCGAAAGGGAAAGGGGTAACCCCAAGATGTCATCGCTAGCAGATCGAGTAGCAGCGGCTCGGCGCAACGAGCTGTCCTCGGTCAGTACCAGCCGCAACGAGGCTCTCACCGAGCTGCGCGGCCGCCTTCACTTCAAGGTGGTTGAGGAGCTCGGTCCCACCCTCTACGACCGGCAGATGTCCGACGCCGAGCTGCGGCTGCGGGTGATGGAGATGTTGGAATGGGCGATCGATCAGGAGCAGGGAGTGCCCCTGACCATGTCGGACCGCCGCCAGCTCCTCAACGAAATCGCCTCCGACGTCCTCGGCTACGGCCCCCTCGACCCTCTGCTGAACGATCCGGAGATCACCGAGGTGATGGTCAACGGGCCCTTCGACGTCTACACCGAGCAGCGAGGGAAGATTCTCAAGACCGACGTTCGCTTCGTCGACGACGTGCACCTCCGCCGGATCATCGACAAGATCGTCGGCCAGGTCGGACGGCGGGTCGACGAGGCCACCCCGATGGTCGACGCCCGCCTCCCCGACGGATCCCGAGTCAACGCCGTCATCCATCCCCTCGCCATCGGCGGGCCCTTCCTCACCATTCGTAAGTTCGCGGTAGATCCCTACACCGAAGCCGATCTGGTCCGATTCGCCACGATGAGCCAGCGGGTGGCCGACTTCCTCCGCGCATGCGTGCGAGGCCGTCTCAACGTGCTGATCTCAGGTGGCACCGGGTCGGGGAAGACCACCACCCTCAACGTGTTGTCGAGCTACCTGCCCGATGACGAGCGGATCGTCACGGTGGAGGACGCCGCCGAGCTACAACTCCACCAGGACCATGTCCTCTCGCTCGAGGCCCGGCCGGCGAACATCGAAGGAAAAGGCCAGGTCACCATCCGCGACCTGGTCCGCAACTGTCTGCGTATGCGTCCCGACCGGATCGTGGTGGGGGAGTGCCGAGGCGGTGAAGCCCTCGACATGCTCCAGGCGATGAACACCGGTCATGACGGGTCGCTGACCACCATCCACTCCAACAGCCCCCGTGACACCCTGTCCCGTATCGAGACGATGGTGTTGATGGCCGGCTTCGATCTGCCGGTCAAAGCCATCCGGGAACAAATCGCCTCGGCCGTCGATCTGATCGTCCACGTGTCCCGCCTCAAGGACGGCACCAGGCGCATCACCCACGTCACCGAGGTGGAAGGGATGGAAGGGGAGATCATCACCCTTCAAGACCTGTTCCTGTTCGACTTCGGCGCCGGTATCGACGAGAATTCCGGCAAGTTCATGGGACGCCTCAAGGCGACCGGGATCCGCCCGACCTTCTCCGATCATCTCCAGGACCTGGGGATCAGGCTCCCCGCCGACCTGTTCGAACCCGAACCCTTCGCCCGCCGGGCGTCGGAGTTTTCCCTCCGGTGAAGCGGCTCCTGTTTGGGGGGGCGGCGTTGGCCGTCTGGCTGTTGCCCGCGTTGGCGCTGGCTCAGACCGGGCCCTCGATGGAAGTAGTGGACCTCAACACCAGCCGCTACGACCAGAACGGGCAGACCACCTTGGTGGTCGAGTTCCGTAACCTCACCTCGCCGCTCGACCCCGCCCTGCTGTCGTTGACGACCAACGGCCTGCCTGTGCAGGGATTTGAGGTTGAGCCGCTAGCCCAATCGCAGGAACCGGTGCTGATCGCCCTGGTCATCGACACCTCCGGTTCGATGCTGGGGCCGCCCATGGAAGCCGCCAAGGCGGCGGCACGAGGCTTTATCGAGGCGAAACGACCCGGCGATTTCATCGCCCTGGTGACCTTCGCTGACACGGTTCAGACCCTGTCCCCCTTCACGAGCGATGTCGCCGCCCTTACCGCCAG
>JBQTHI010000116.1:0-27359 GCA_052390035.1 Actinomycetota bacterium
CGTGAGGCCCGCAAGGGACCGCCCACGCCCTCCGACCACGCCCCGGTGGTGATCGATCTCGACCAACCGGGAGCTCCCTTCGACCCCGGGTGGGAGGCCGCCCTGGTACGGATCGCCGCCCGCACCAAGCCCCGCCGCCCGTAGTCTTCTGGCCGATGGACGCGGCTGCCGCTGTAGAGCGATGGGTCGACGTGTGGCGCCGGGCCTGGCCGGCCAGGGACAAGGACGCGATCGTCGCCCTGGAGCGGGTTTGTGAAGGAAAACGCACCGATATGGTGCGTTTTCCTTCACAGTGGCTTAGTCCGGTTAGGGACGCATTGCGCGGCAGTTGGTACTGGGGTGGTCCGGCGCCGGAAGGGCGAACGGACTCGACCCGGCCGGGAACTTCGACGCCGGGTGATCCGTCACCACTGGGCCACTCGGCCCGATCGCCACTACTCCGTTCGAGAGCACCGGCTGAGCGAAGTTCTTCTTGGTGAAGTCGGTGATCCCCGGGGGTCCCAGGAATCCGGCCTCGTTGATGGCACCATGACCACCACCGCTGCAGTAGGCCGCCACCATCTCGTGGATGGCAGCGCCGGCTGGCGCCACCAAGGCTAGAAGCAGGATGGCCGCCAGGACCGCGAACAGCAGCATCCGTTTCATGTCACCTCCTCCCTGATATAGCTTGCCCCCAAAAGCAAGTTACCTCGACCGGACTCGGCCTGCCATTGATTTTGTGAGGAGATGGCCGAGCCCTCGTCGGTCCGGGTTGATACGGAAGAGGGACTCGGCGGAGTAAGGCCCGGCCCAGGTCTTCCCCGAATCCCGAAGTTCGGCGCACCAGCTGCCCCTTCTCTGTGCTCGTAACCGTTGGATCCGCGTCTAGGCCCCAACTCCGATCAAAAGCGAGCCCTCATACCCCCCCACAGGATCGCCCGACAACGGAACGAGCTGGCCTCCGGTTCCGTCGGCGAACACTATGTCGTCGCCAATCGAGGGGACCGAGGTGTTCAGGCCTCTGGCGGCGTAGGGCTCGACTGCGTAGACAGCGACGGTCACCTCATCGGGGAAGGTGATCTGGGAAGTGGCCACCAGCCCCGACTCGAGGAAGACCTGGAAATGGACGTGGGTGATCCGGCCCGGGTACCAGCCCGGGTAGATCGTCTGGAAGCTCACCCGGCCGTCGGAGCCGGTGATCTGGATCCCGCGGCAAAAGGTCTCCCCGGTGGTGTCCCGGCCGGGCTGGGGGAAGCCGGAGTAGGCCCCGGTGGCATCGCAATGCCAGACATCGACCCGGGCACCGGCCATGGGGGCGCAGGCCTTGTCGACATCCAGCACGGACATTTCAAGAGCGAGCCGCACCCCCGGGTGCCCCTCGGCGATCTCGGTCCGAAAGAACACGTCCCTCCCGGCGAGGTCCAGCCCGAAGGGGCCGGCGGTCTCCTCGGGGATTAACACGCAGTCGGTGAGAGCAGGCGCCTGTGCTCCCACCGGCTCTTGACGAGCGCAGCCAGCGATCAGCGCCAGACTGGCTCCGCCGAGGAGCCGCAACGCCGACCGCCGGCTGAGAAGTGCCTCGTTGGTGGGCTCGTCCACGTCCTCAGGACGTGTGTGGGATCCGGAGCACCTGGCCCGGGTAGATCTTGTCGGGGTCCTCCAGTTGGGGGCGGTTCGCCTCGAAGATCGTTGGATACTTCATGGGATCGCCGTAGAACCGCTGGGCGATCTCGGAGAGGGTGTCGCCCTTGATCACGGTGTACATCTGGGCGGTGGCCCCGTCATGGACCGACTCCAACTTGTCCTCGACGACGGCGATCCCCGCCACGTTGCCCACCGCCAGGATCACCTTCTCACGCTCGGCCTGGCTGTCGACCTTGCCGTGGACGGTGGCGGTGTGACCGCTGACCGATACACGCAGCCCCTCCACCTGAAGGCCCAGCTTCTTGACCAGGTCCCGGAGAGCCTTGGCTCGGGTGGCGGCGTCGGTCATCGCAGTGGCCGTGCTTCCCGCCTTTGGCACCTTCGGGGGCGCGGCCTTCGGCTCGTCGGCACCGAAGATCTTCTCCCCTGCCTCCTTGACGAATTCGATGAGACCCATTCTCATCTCCTCCTTTCTTCCTCCTCCGGCCCACTCAGCCGGACGGTAGGGCCGCTTGTCGGCCCCAACCCGCCGTCGACCCTACACACGGGAGCCCCGCCATCCCAAGAGAGCGCGAAACCAGACCTCCCAGGATCTGCCAGGTCGATGGCGATCGGGCGCCGGCCTTTGGGAGCCGGGCCCCTGCCCAGCGCCTTGTAAGGAGAGCGGTGAAATGGCGACCTCGATGGGGAGCAGCGCGCCTGGCTTGCGTCTCATCGACCCAACTGATATCCGCCCATCGTCAACTGACCCTTTGATCTCCTGGTCGGTCCAGGCAACATGTCCGAAGACCGAGGTGTCAACTCTGCCCAAGCTATTTGGACTCCCGCTTAGCCTGTCGCTGGCCGGCGTGTTCTCGCTGGCACCGACACCGCCTGGCGGATACACCCTCACTCCTGGAATTACTAACAACTGGGGGCAACTGACGATCGGCGACACGGTCACCGCCGGTGGTGAGGGGTTCGTCGCCGGGGCCAGCTATCGGGTCCAGCTCCGGGCCGGCTCCACCATCGACCTGGCCACCGTCAGCGCAGACCGCTACGGCTCGTTCCGAGTCGTGCTCACGATGCCAGCCGTTGCGCCCGGCAGTTATCTGGTGGTGGCCTGCACGGCGGGATCGAGCAGTGTCTGCCCGATCGCCGCCCAGGCGACGCTGGTCCTCGTGGCCGCCACCACCACCACCGCTGCCACCACCACGACCATCACCACCACAACCTCTTTGCCGACCACCACTACCACCCTCCCGGTGGGGGTGAGCACGACTACCACGACGCCTCCCACCACGACCTTGCCGGTGGTGATCGAGACCACTTCTACCACCTTCGGTTTCGGCGTCACCTCCACCACCCTGGGAGGCGACCCCCCTCACCCGGGGCAGACTTTTCCCTTGGGAGCCACCACGACCACCTTCCTCCCCGACCAATTCGCCGGCGAGGCCCCTGGACCTATCCCCAACCTCTCCCTTAACCACATCGAGGTCACCCAGGGCCTCCAGGACCTCGCCAACCGCTTCCCGCTGGTGGAAGGACGGAGGACCTACGTCCGGTTGTTCGGCGTCACCGAAGGCGAGACCGAGCAGACCGGGGTGATGGCCGCCCTGGAAGGGGTGCGAGGCGGGGAGTCGCTCGGGATCATCTATGCCGAGAACAACCCGGTGCACTTCAGCGACCACCTGATTCGCATCGACCACGACTACAGCCCCTATTTCCGCCTGCCGGACGACTGGATCGAAGGCACCGTCACCCTGCGGGGATGGGTCTGGGCCAACGATCCCAGCGCGGCCAACGAACCAACCCAAGCCGACAATTTCTCCCAGGTCACGGTCAGCTTCGACGATGCCCGCCCCCTCCACCTCTATCTCTATCCGCTCTACCTCACCGAGGGCTTCGACCCCGGCGGCGACCCCTTGATCTACCAGGCCGAGCAGGGCTGGTTCCAGCAGACCCTGGGGGTGTTGAGGAACCTGCCGGCCAGCCACGTCCAGGTCCACTTCCCGTCGACGGTGGTGGGCGACGGCGACTCCAACTGGGACTTGAGCGAGGAGGGCGATCCCTCCGGACCGCTGCTCGCCTTGCTCGAGATGCACGAGGCGTCCGGATTGGGCGACAACCACCATTACGTGGGGATGGTCGATCCCAGCCTCGAAGATCTGATGAAGTTCGGCGGTTTCGGCGAGGGCCTGGGGGATCCGGTGGTCTGGGCCCGGATGCATGGTGGTTATGGAAATGTGGTGCCATGGTGGCAGCGGGGTGGGGCGCTGATCGCCCACGAACTCGGCCACAACATGGGGATCTCCCACGCTCCCTGCCTGGTCCAGTTTCTCGACCCGGTGCCAGGGGAGGCAGAGGGCGGTGCCACCGACCCCTTCTTCCCCCAAGCCTATGGCTGGCCCAATTGCTCGCTGGCTCCCACCGACATCGAAGGCTTCTACGGCTTCGACGTCTATTGGGAGACCACCGCCTTGGGCTATCCGGCGGTGATGAGCAACAACCCATCGCTCTCTCATCCGGGGGTGGCCTTTCCCTTCATGGGCTACCGGGCGCCGGGATGGCTCGACCCCTGGCACGGCTGCCAGGTGCTGGAGTTCCTCGAGGTCGAGTGTGTGCAGACCGACCTGATCGTCATCGACGACGACACCCCCGGCCAGGGCCAAGGGACGCCGCAGCCCGGCAGCGGCCAAACCCCATTCGACTGTGCCCTCATGGAGAGTTCTTTCGGCGACGACTTCTGCCATTTCTTCCCTACTCAGCCGTTCGACCCCATCGAGGCCGAGGACGCCGAACTGGATCTGGTCATCGCCGGTTCGATCGACGTACCCGCCGGAACCGGCCAGCTGCTACCGGTGTTCGCTTACCCGGAGCGGCGTCCGAGCGGGGCGGCGTTGGTGGGTGACGACGTCCCCACCGGCCCCTTCCTGGTGGTGTTGAGAGACGCCGCTGCTCGGCTCCTCGCAGCCACCACCCTCGATCTCGCCGAGGGGGCCGCTCATGGTGGAGACTTCTCGGGAGTTGAGGCGTTTGTCACGCGGCTGCCATTCCTTCCCGGTACCGCCTCTATCCAAATCGTGTCCCCGGCCGGGGTGCTGGCAGAGCTCAGTCCCAGTACCGCCCCGCCCGTCGTCGAATCGGTGGCGGTGGTGGTGGGCGAGACCGATCTCGGAATCAGCTGGACCGCCTCTGATCCCGACGCCGACCCGCTGGTTGCCCAGGTCCAGTACCGGCCGGAACCGGCGGCTGATTGGATGCCGATCGGTCACCGAGTCACCGCCGGGAGACTGACGGTGAATACGGGGTCGCTTCCCGGAGGAGAAGCGGCAACGGTGAGGGTGTTGGTTTCCGACGGTTTTCACACGACGCACGCCGTCTCCGCGTCCTTCGCGCTGGCCGATCGGGCGCCGCAGGCCTTGATTCTCGAGCCGCTCGACGGTCAAATCCGGGCGGGAGGACGGGCCATAGACCTGGCGGGGCAGGCGCTCGACCCCGAGGACGGATTCCTTGAGGACGAACAGTTGACTTGGACTTCTGACCGGGACGGGATACTCGGAGTCGGCACTCACATCACCGTGGACGAGCTGAGCGAGGGCACCCACCACATCAGCCTCACCGCCACCGACTCGGCCGGGCAGTCCGCGTCGGCGAAGACCAGGGTGGTGGTGGGCCCTAGCGATCTCCCCGATTCGGCCATCAGAGGGATCGTTGAGTCGGCGTTGGCCGGAGAACTCCCCGCCCCGCCGCTAACAAGTGACGCTCAGCCTGATGCAGCTATGCCTGCGGGATCGGCATGGCTGCTACCCGCCGGCGGGGCGGTTCTGGCGGTCGTGCTCACCGCGTTGTTCTGGTGGCGGCGGCGCCGGGACGGGTGAACAAGCCAGACAGACTCATGTCTAGCGGCCGGTCCCTCCAAGAACACCTTCGCGATGCGCTGATCGAGCTGGCACGTCGTCCTGACATGACGGTGCTGATCGATCGGATCGAATTACGAAAACGAGCCGTGTCGAGCCACTTCGATGCAGAGAAGATCATCGCCCTCCGCGACAGCGAGCGTCGTTGACTCTGGTGGCCGACGCCACCGTGGTTGTGGCGGCACTCGTCGATGATGGACCCGAGGGAATGGCTCTTCGCGACCTTCTCGGGATGCCCATCGACCTGTCTCCATTTCAGCCGCTGGCAGAACGCATCTGGGAATGCGCTTCAACTTGACGTCATACGACGCCTCGTATGTCGCTCTGGCAGAGTCCCTCGATGTCCCGCTAGCCACCCTCGGCCGGAAGTTGGCTGCCGCTCCAGGTATAGGTTGTCAAACACTGACGCCCTGACCGATGCCTTCTCGACGACAGCGAGCTGCACCGCCGCCGCCGGCGCCCATCAAACCCGGCTCAACCGCCTATGGCAGCCGCCAGTTTCTCGTCGCTGCGGCGTGCCAGGTCCTCCACGATGCTGGTGTCTTGACCCTGATCGAAGATCACGAGAAAGGCGCTGATGAACTGGCTCCGCCTGAGGTAAACCAGGTGCATGACCGCGTCGGGATACTAAGCGGAGCGGTGGGCCATTTCGATCGCGAGGCGTTGATCGCTCACCTCGCCTGGGTCATAGAGCGACAGCACTTCGAAGTCGGTGTCGGCGCCTTCATATCCCTCACCCTGCCAAGTGCGGTCACAGGTCTCCGCCACGTCTGTAAGTCGGTTCACCAACAAGCGGGCCGTGTCGCCGGGAAGGGCCGACACCGCAGGGCTTAACCACAGGAAGACACCTTCCGGGCCATAAAAGAGCGAAAACCGGCCGGTGAGGGCATCGAGTTCCCTACGGACATCATCACCACACAGGATGATCCGGGGCACCCCCGAGGCGAGATAGTCCACGTCCTCTATCGACGTTCGGGCTCCGGCTGGCAGGTCCTCAACGGTTAAGAGCGCAGCGGAGAGGTCGATCTCCACGAGCTGGTCGTCGCTCAACTCCGCGGCCGTCGTAGTGATGACCGAGATTGTCGTTGCTACCGGCTCTGGACGGGTTGTAGCGGTGGTGACGTCTGGTTGAGCGGAGCCCGAGCCACATCCGGCCTGCAAGCCAAGCAAGACCGCAAGGAGGAGTCGGACCCGACCAGCTCGTCTCATCGCAACTGTTGCTTGACCAGGTGGCCCAACCCCGCCACCGTCCGATCAAGCGTCGCCCGCAAGCCAACGATCGGAAACATGGTCGGCACCCTCGGGATGTTCGCTGCGGGAA
Organism: Actinomycetota bacterium; assembly: GCA_052390035.1. Lineage (GTDB taxonomy): Bacteria > Actinomycetota > Acidimicrobiia > Spongiisociales > ZC4RG35 > JBQTHI01. Next base: position 6,844 of record JBQTHI010000116.1, read on the forward strand.
ATGTAGGCGCGAGTGAACAGAGAGATGAGGCCGCGGTGTGGTGGGCCACCGCCCTCAGGTAGCTGCAGTTCTTCGAACTTCTAGGTCAGCTAGAAGGGGTCGGCCATTCGTCATGGGTTTCCCCCCGAACCGCTACGTCTGCGCTACAATGAAGCTACGCCACCTGGGAGGACCCCAATCTCTACAGCCAGCACATCGTTCCGTCTCAGCGACCGGGCTAGACGCCGCCTCGCTGAGCGGGCCGAGCGGGAGGGGCTAAGCGCTACCGCCCTACTCGAGCGGCTCATCGTCGAAGGCGTCGATGCTCTTGATCATCCCGGGGTTGTCTACCGGGGTCCCGCCCACGATCGGCGCCCGGCGTTGGCGGGTGGACCGGACGTCTGGGAGGTAGTGGCTCGGCTGCGTGAGCTGCCAGGGAGCGAGGAGCACCGGATCAAGACTGTCGCGGCGGAGACCGATCTCCACCCGCGCCAGATTCGGATAGCTTTGGAGTTCGCCTCGGACTATCCCTCCGTCATCGAGGCCTTCATCGCCCGCAACGAACAAGCAGCCGCCGCTGGTCGGGAAGCTGCCGATCGTCGCCGGGCGCTCCTTGGGTGAGATTCCTGCTCGACGAGATGTTCCCCGGCCGAGCGGCCCAACTCTTGCGGGACGAGTTCGGCCACGATGCGGTACATGTGACTGAGGTGGGCTTGGCGGGAGCAGCCGACCCCGAAGTCGCCACCGCCGCTCGGGCGGAGCATCGGGCGTTCGTCACCGAGAACCTGGCCGACTTCTCCGGGGAAAGCGACCTGGTTCTCGTCTGTGTCCTCAAACGAAACCTGCCTTCAGGGAGCGGCCAGGCCCGAGCCTTGTCCGTCCTCCTCCACCGCTGGGCGACCGAGAACCCTCACCCCTATGTCGGCCAGCATTGGCCCGGATGAGTCCGAGCCGGCGGCGGTCCACCCGGGTCCGCTAGCCGGCCGCCGATAGAGGCATCTTTTGATAGGGATAGCCAGAGTCGACAGCGCCGGTCAGCTCCCCCTGCGGACTCTCCGCCGATTGTTCAACCTTTAAGCCGACACCATCGTCGAAACGTCCGACGCGACGGCAACGCTGAGCAGCACGAGTAACACAGCCATGAAGACGGTGTACGGCCAGCGGGTTTGATGGTCGGCAATCCAGAAGCGACGGACGCCGGTGACACCCATCACAATGGCGAGTAAGGACAGCGTGATGCTGATCGGGGCGCTAAACGTGTCGAGTAGCCAGACGGAGGGAGCAACGATCGGGATCAGCAGATAGGTGATGGTGCAGCGGATCCCGGACACCACGATCGCTGTGGTCGTTGACCGACGCCCACCAAGGACGGCGTTCTTGTCGACGACATCGCCCAGCAGCAGAAGCCGCCTGATGAACCGGTCGGCGGGCGTGCGTTCCGGGTGAAGCTGGTGGATGCTGTTAATTGCTTCCTCCCGGTCGCGAATCGTGACCAACGCAAGGCCGCGGCGTGCCTCGCTCGGTGCACGCAGCGAGCACAGCCTCCGCCGCCCTCCGACCTGACTGCACACATTCGTTGAGGCCAATCCCATGAAATGCTGCTCCGGCCAGGGCCAGCCCTGGATAAGCAGCGACGGCTGATTCCGCTCTGACCACACGGTCGATGTGGCCGAGTGTGTATTGATGGAGTCCCCCTTCCCAAGAGTGGGTTCTGACCAGCACAGGACCAGCGGTGATGCCAACAAGGGTCGACAGTTCGTCCCTTACTGCCGCTACCAGCCGTTCCTCTCCACTGTGGGCCAATTCTTGGCCGTTCGGTCCACCAACGAACGCCCGCAGCAGCGCGTACCGCTCATCCGGGACCCTCCCCTCCCACTTCTGGGAGAGATATGACACCCCCATGATCCGCCGTCGCCCTGCGGATGGAACTACGAAACCCGAGCCAAACAGTCTGGGGATCTCGTCCTTGCGATAGGCAAGCGTGATGGTGGCGGTCGAAACCTGGTGGATGCACGCCACGGCACCGGCTGCCTCCGGCACCTTCGCCGACAACAGTGCAGCCGTTTCCCGAGCGGGGGTGGCCAGGACCACACCTTGGGTCCGGAGTTCGCTCCCGTCGTCCATAACCAACCGGTAGCCGCCATTGCCTTCGTCACCGGTGAGGCCGACCACCGCCACGCCTGTCTTGATGTCGACCCCGTCCAATGCTCCCACCAGGGCTGCCGTCAGCTCGCCCATCCCGCTCTTGAATGTGGCGAAATAGCTCAGGCCATTCCCCTGTGCCGGCTTTGATGCGGCCGACCTGGCGGCCATGATCAGGCTCCGGTGATCCCGCTCCATTTGCAACAAGCGCGGGAAGCTTGCCAGCAGGCTCATCGTGGCGGGCTCGGCGGCGTGGATGCCTGCCACGAGCGGCTCGGCAATTCGTTCGAGCACTTCGCGGCCAAGCCGGCGAACGACGAATGACTCGAGGCTCTCATCTCCGTCGTGGCGTCGCCTGGGCAGGACCAGATCGCCAAGGGCACGGAGCTTCCCCTTCCAAGAGAGAAGCGATGAATCCAGGAGCGGCAACAGCCGGGAGGGCGCCATGAGCAGCAGGCCCTCGGGGAGCGGATGCATCCGGCCTTGCCACCAGACCTGCGATCCTCGGTGCTCGGGACGGCTCGAGATGACCCGATCGCCCAGGCCCAGCTCTCTGGCGAGGTCGATCATCGACCCCTTTCCGGCAACGAAGCTGTCCGGGCCGCCCTCGATCAGGAACCCGTCTGAGTGCTGGGTCATTATTTTCCCGCCGAGGCGGGACGACCTCTCGACGACAATCACCTTGGCTCCCGCCGTCGAGAGGCGGTGGGCGGCTGCTAGGCCGGAGATCCCACCTCCGACCACGGCGATCTTAGGTGCCGACCCCTGGTCAGGCACGATCGGCAGTTTCGACGACCAGATCGGCAATCGTGTCGATCAGCTCGGGGTCGCTGTTGAGACACCGGCATCTGTGGAAGGCGATTCCCAGTGACTTGGCATGGGCTCGATGTTCGATGTCGTTGTCGTACAGGGTCTCGACATGGTCGGAAATGAATCCGATCGGATCGACCAGCGCCGAGGTGGCACCGTCGGCCGCCAATCTTTCCAGCACCACTTCTACCGATGGGCCGAGCCACGGTTCCCGGGCCGCGGCGCTGATGCTTTGGTATGCGAGATGCCATTCGCCGAGCCGTAGACGTTCGGCGACCGTCCCCGCCGTTGCCGCGAGCTGGTCTGCATAGGGATCGCCTTGCTCGATCATCCGCACGGGAAGGCTGTGGGCGGTGAAGATCACCGGGGTTACCGTGGGAGCCTGTTCGAGAGCCTTTGCCAGCATGTCGGCCAGCGCCCTTATGTAACCAGGCTCGAGGTTCCAATCCGGGGCGAAGCGCAGCCGAAGCCCCCTCCCGTCCAGTGCGGTCTTCACCGCAACTTCGTAGGCGTCGGTTGACACCTCGCAGCGGTAGGGGGCGAGGCTGATCACCGTGAGATCCTTGACACCTTCGGACAGGATCCTGGCCGCAGCCTCATTGATGGTGGGTCGAGCATGCAGCATGCCGACATAGACATTCGTTTTGAGCCCGCGTCTCGACAGCTCCTCAGCGACCAGGACGGCTTGGAGTCGGGTGGTGGTAGGCAGAGGCGACCTGCCACCGATGGTCGCATAGCGGCCGATGGCGGAGGCGATGACGTGCTCGGGAGGTTGGCGGCCGAGCACGCTCTCGACGAAGGCGGGCACCTCATCGATCGACTCCGGGCCACCGAAGCCGACGAGCAGTACTCCCAGGCGGCGGTCTTCATCCACCTAGATGTCTGGCCAGCTCTTCGGGGTGGAGACGACGGCCAACGTAGAAGGGGCCAAATTGTGCAAAGCGGGCGCTTACCTCGTCGAAGCGCATCTCATAGACCAGCTTCTTGAACTGAAGTGGGTCATCAGCGAACAAGGTCACCCCCCATGCCCAGTCGTCAAGACCCGTTGAACCGGTGACGATCTGAGTCACAGTTCCTGCGTAGCGGCGGCCGGTCCGGCCGTGGGCCTGCATCAGCTCCCCCCGCTCCGAGGCAGGCAAGGTGTACCAGTTGTCTGTTCCTTCCCGCTTCTTGCTCATCGGGTAGAAACACACGTAGTTGCTGTGGGCCGGTATTTCTGGGCGCAGGCGAGCTTGAACATAGGGGCTGTCCTCGATGTTCTGGGCGGTACCTTCGGGAGCCCCGTGGCGGCTCATTTCGACGACCGAGAGATAGGAGTAAGGACGGGTGGTGTATGAGGCCAGCGTGGTCTGGTCAAAGGCTCGTTCCAGCTCGTAGAGGTGGCTGACCTCGGGTCGGAGATGGAACATCAGCAGGTCGGCCTTGTGGCCCACCACACCGTAGGTGACGCTTCGCCCCTCGGGAGCGTCTTCCACCCCCTCGAAGGAGGCGAGAAGTTCGGTCGCCTCGGTCAACGCCTTTTCACGTTCAGCCGCCGGAAGCCCATTCCAAGCCGCCCGAACCAGGCGGCGGATGTCGTGAAGGGCAAACCAGCCGTCGAGAGTTTCCGGGGCTGTCATGTCGGCTGATAAAGCTCGGTGAAAGCGCCGGCCTGGGCCGAGGCGGACCAGTTCACCACCGTCTTCACCATCGCCTCGACGCTGACGACGGGGGTTCCGGGCAGAACACCGTGACCGAGGTTGAAGATGTGACCCGGCCGGCCACCCGCCTCATCGAGCACCCGGGCGGTCCCGGCGCGCACCATCTCGGGATCACAAAGAAGAAGCGCCGGATCGAGGTTGCCCTGTAACGGCGCACCTTGTCCCACCCGCCGCCACGCCTGGGCAAGCGGAAGCCGCCAGTCCACCCCGTATGCGGTAGCTCCGACCAGATGGAACAGTTCGAGCAGATGGGATGAGCCCGGAGCGAAATAAATGGAGGGCACCCCCAGCTCAGCCAGGGTCTCCTTGGCGGCAGGAGCCGCCCACCGCTCAAACTGATCGGCGGAGAGGAGTCCAGCCCACGTGTCGAAAACCTGCACGACGTCGGCGCCCGCTTCCACCTGTGCCGCCAGGTACCTGCGCATCGCCCGTGCCAGAACGGCCAACGCCTCACCGGCCGCGTCACCGTGAAGGGCTCGACGGAAGTGGACGAACTGCTGGGAGCCTCCCCCCTCCAGCAAGTAGGCGAGCAGCGTGGCGGGTCCACCGGCGAAGCCGATCACAGCCACGTCTCTATCAACCGAGGCTCGCACCGTGGCAATGGTCTCGGCGACGAAGTCGATCTTGGCTGGGTCGAGCTCACCCAGCCGCGCAAGGTCGTCGACGTTGAGCGGTCTCAGCCGCGGTCCGGGGTCGAACTCGACCCCGACCCCCATGCCGGTGAGCGGCGTCATGATGTCCGAGAAGACAATGGCGGCGTCGAGGGGGAAGCGGCGCAAGGGCTGGAGGGTGATCTCAGCCGCCACCTCGGGGGCGTGCATCGCCTCGAGGAAGGAATAGCGGCCCCGCAACTCCCGGTACTCCGGGAGGTAGCGACCGGCCTGGCGCATGAGCCAAACCGGGGGCCGGTCAAGGGGCTCCCGCCGGAGCGCACGAAGAAGCCTCACCGAGCGATCTCCTCGATGGCATCGGCCAGAACATCAAGGGCGGTGTCGAGGATCCCGTCGAGATGAGCTTCCATCAGGAACCAGGTTTCGAACGGAGAGGGAGGCAGAAGGACGCCTCTCTTGAGGGCAGCATGGAAAAAACGACGGAACAAGTCCTGGTCGAGACCGGCGACGTCGTCCCAGTCATGTGCCTGTTCGATTCCGATGAACATCCCCACCATGCCCCCGACGTGATGGATTACCCCAGGAAGGCTTGCGTTTTGCAGGGCGTCCCTCAGCCGGGAGGAGATCTTTTCGCCGGCACGATCGAAACGTTCATACAGGTCAGCGTGACCTGCCAGGTAGCGCAGCGTGGCCAGCCCGGCGGAGGTCACGACCGGGTTGCCGGCCAGGGTCCCCGCCTGATAGACCGGGCCGTCGGGGGCGATCATCCGCATCAAATCTGCCCGCCCTCCATAGGCGGCGGCCGGTGTCCCCCCCGCCACCACCTTTCCCAAGGCGGTGAGATCCGGTGTCACCCGATAGCGCTCCTGAGCCCCGCCCAGTGCCACCCGGAACCCGGTCATCACCTCATCGAAGATCAAGAGGGCACCATGGGTGTCGCAGAGGCGGCGCAGGCCAGGGAGGAACCCCGGGGCGGGGAGAACGCATCCCATGTTCCCCGCCACCGGCTCCACAATCACGGCCGCCGCTTGCCCGTCGGCCAACAGCTCAGAGACCGAATCCAGGTCGTTGTACCGCGCTACACGGGTGTCCGAGGTCGTGCCCGAAGGGATGCCGGGGCTGGAAGGCTCCCCGAAGGTAGCCAGCCCCGATCCGGCCTTGACCAGGAAGGCGTCGGTGTGCCCGTGGTAGCAGCCTTCGAACTTGATCACTGCCGAGCGGCCGGTGGCCGCTCGTGCCAACCGTAGGGCGGAGGCGGTCGCCTCAGTCCCCGAGTTGACCATCCGCACCACCTCGACCGAAGAGACCAGCGAGCAGATCAGCTCGGCTAGTTCCACCTCGGCGGTGGTAGGCACCCCAAAAGAGGTGCCCCGGCCAACGGCGTCGCGGAGTGCTTCGATCACCTCGGGGTGGGCGTGGCCGAGGATCAGCGCCCCCCAGGAGGCGATGAAGTCGATCAGGTCGTCTCCCTCGACGGTCCGCAAATGCGCGCCGAGAGCCGACTCGATAAACGGCGGGGTGCCACCCACCGCTAGAAAGGCCCGCACCGGGGAGTTGACCCCACCCGGCATCACGTCGGTGGCTCGCCGGTACCACCGTTCTGATCGGGTCGCAAGCGTCGTTGCACGACCCGGGGAAGCGAGGTCAGGATTCACTTCACCTCCTCGAGCAGCCGGGCGGCGTCCAACGCGAAGTAGGTGAAGACGATCCCCGCCCCGGCCCGGACGATGCCGGTGAGCGACTCGAGCATGACCCGGTCTCGATCGATCCAACCTTGGGCGGCGGCGGCTTCGATCATGGCGAACTCACCCGACACCTGGTAGGCGACGAGCGGCACCTCGACCTGCTCCCGCACCGCGCGGACGATGTCGAGGTAGGGACCGGCCGGCTTGACCATCACCATGTCGGCGCCCTCCGCCACATCGAGGCGCGCCTCGCGTATGGCCTCCCGTGCGTTGGGGGGATCCATCTGATGGGAACGCCGGTCGCCGAATGCCGGAGTCGATCCGGCCGCCTCACGAAAGGGTCCGTAGTAGCCGGAGGCGTATTTGACTGCATAGGAACAAATCACACTGTCGGTGTGCCCTCTCTCGTCGAGCGCGGCGCGGATGGCTCCCACCCGACCATCCATCATGTCCGAGGGCGCCACCACATCTGCGCCGGCATCCGCATAGACAACCGCCGCCCGGGCGAGCAGGGGAAGGGCGGAATCGTTGTCAACAATTTCTCCACGGAGCGGCCCACAGTGCCCGTGGCTGGTGTACTCGCAGAGGCACACGTCGGCCCAGCGCAGCAGCTCGGGAGCAGCAACGGCCACCGCTTGGATGGCCCGGGGCACCGGACCCTTCGGATCCCAAGCCGATGAACCGGTCTCGTCCTTGTGCTCAGGAACTCCGAAAAAGATCATGCCGCCGATACCGGCCGCCTCGGCCTCCTTGGCAACGAGGGCCACCTGGTCGACCGAGAGTTGAACATGCCCGGGCATAGAGTTGATCGGCTTCCTCACCCCCTCTCCCGGCACCACGAATACGGGAAGAACGAACTGGGCGGGATGTAGGCGGGTCTCCGCCACCGCCCGGCGCATTGCCCCCCTCATTCGCAAACGGCGGGGACGAACGATGGGAAAGCTGCTCAAACTGTTACCTCCAGATAGGACGCCAAAGCTCGGGCCAGGGCTTGATGAGAAGGTCGGGGGGCCATCACTTCCGGCGTCCGGTGCCGGGCCACCGCCTTCCACGTCGCCAGACCGATGACACCAACCACCAGGCCATCGAAATCGCGGGTGAGGAGCCAGCCCTCCACCGCCGACGGAGAGGCGAAAGCTGCACCCTGCACCACCGCGGAGCCAGGGGCCACCGGGACGGTTCGGTATACCTCAAACTCATGAAGGTCACTTGCTTGCTCTCTGAGCGCTTCCAGAGCGGCCGGATCCGAACCGCCCGCATGGGGAAACACGACCAGGGAAGAACCCAGCCGGTCGGCTACCCGCTCCACCAGGTCGGCAAGGCCGGACCGTCCGATCAACAAGACGCGCCCGCCGCGCGCCGCTACGGCTGCGGCCGTCCTCTCGCCCACCGCCGCCACCTTCGCAGCCGGCATCGAGCCGTTAGGCCAAAGCAGCTCGAGAGTCCGGACCGAGCTGATCAACAGCAGGTCGGCCATGGACGCCGCCACCCGGGCTTGGGCCAACACCCCGTCGTCGGCCGGCTCGACCCGGATGCACGGCAACCACACCGGCTCGAACCCAACTTGGTCGAACGCAACCCCAGCCTCAGCAAAGCGATCGGTAGTCACCGCCACCCGGGTCACAAGCCGAGCTCCTTGCGCGCCTCGGCCACCACTGCTTCGGACGTCTTGCCGAAGACGACGGCCCGCCGCCGACCCCGCTCATCGGCCACGAAGACATCCAACCTGATCTGCCCCCCCTCCCAGGTAGCCAGGGCACCGAGTGCCGACCGGCAGCCGGCGCCGGTCTCCGCCAGCAATAAGCGTTCAGCCGAAAGGAGGGTCCGTAGCGGACCGATGTCGATGTTCCCGGCCAGCTCCGCGGAAAGGCTTCCCCTGCGAGCTTCCACCGCCAGCGCCCCTTGGCCCGGCGCCGGGACCATCTGCGCCACATCGAGGCGCTGGGTGATCAGCTCGGACTTACCCAATCGCCCGAGCCCCGCCTCGGCCAGCACCGCGGCGTCCACCTCGCCGGCTGCCACCTTGCGAAGCCGCGTATCGACATTGCCTCGCAGCTCTGTGGTTCGCAGATCGGGCCGAAGCTCTAAGAGCTGAGCCACCCGACGCGGGCTGCCGGTGCCGACCAACGCGTTTGCCTCCAGCCCGTCGAGGGACGACCCCACCAGCACGTCGAAGGGAGACTCTCGCTCGGGAAGGGCGGCGAGCTCCAACCCTTCCGGTCCCCACACCGGCAGATCTTTAAGAGAGTGAACCGCCAGGTCGGCCTTTCCGTGGGTGACCGCTTCTTGCACCGACCGGACAAACGCTCCCACCTCGGTCAGCCCGGCGATCGCACCTTCTTGGTCACGGTCGCCAGCGGTGGCAACCTCGACCAAACGCACCGACAGGCCAGGATGGGCAGCACGCAGCAGATCGGCAACCCGATTCGCCTGGGCAAGCGCCAGTACCGACCGGCGGGTAGCGATCCGCACCTCAGTCATCGTCAATTCCAAACGCATCGGCGATCACCTTCACCGCATCGGCACTGTGTTCGGTGGAGCTGATGAAAGAGATCGGTGGATGGAGAACCCGGCGGGCAACTGTGTGGGCGAGTTGCCGCAGGACTCGTTGAGGATCTTCGGCCTTTGCCAACCGGTTGGCGAAGCGCGGCACCTCTTCGGTCACCGCCTTTTCTGCCAGCTCGACCATCCCTGCAATCACCGTGCCCACTCGATCGGGAGCCGTAAGGCGGCGCCAGGTTGTCGCTGCTTCCCTCACAACGTTTTCCTCCGCCTCGGCCGCTGGTCGGGCGTTCACCGATGAGGCCAGGTCATCCACCCCGAGGTAGCGGACCAAATCACCGGCTCCGGGTCGGGCGAACCCGGGCGGCATGCCCAGGTCAATTAGAAGCACCGGCTCATTGCGGTAGGCAAAGGCCCGGCTGATGACGTCGTGGGTGAATAGCGGTACCTTGCCGGGAACCGTTGAGATAACCGCCGGATAGGTGGCGAGCGCCTCTGCGGCCGCCTCCCAGGCGAGAGTCGCATGACCTGAGACGCTTCCCGGCCGGCGGGCGAAGATCGTCACCTCGTTGCCATCAAGCTGCTCGGCCGCCGCCCGAGCCATCGCTCCGGCACCCAAGATCGCCACCCGTCCGAACGGCGCCGCCGAGCTGGCAGCAAGTGAGGCCAGCGAGCCCCGAGGCGTGTCACCCAATAGCCGTCGGGTGGATCTTCCGACTCCGATCGCCGCCTCCAACGCTCTTCCCAAGCGGGCCGAAGCGGCGGAGTCCTCCTGACACGCCGACACCGCGTGTCGGAACTGGCCGAGTACCTCAGGTTCGCCGATCAAGGGCGATTCAAGTCCGGCGGCAACACGGCAAAGGTGAACGAAGGCGGCTCCGTCGGTTCGAACACTTCCGAGGTCCGAAAGTGATCCGTCTCCATATAGGCAGGCCAAAAGATCGGACGTTTTTTCTGGACTTCCAGCCCAAGCGATCTCCACCCGCAAACAGGTAGACATGAGGAAGGCATGAAGACCTGTCGAACGGAGACGGCGATGCGCATGTTGGAGAACAGGCCCCGGTAATGAAAGCTGCGCGCGCCGGTCAGATGGCACCGCCGGGTGAGCAAAGGAGAGGCTGGTCAAGCGCAGCACGTTGGTCGTGGTCCTCCCTTCGTCAGCAGGTCGACCGGCAACATATCCGGAAATGGACCGACAGCGAGTCGAGAGCATTCCGACGATCGGTCGGTTCACCCTGCTGCCCACTCGGCATGCACCGCCTTGAGGAGTCGGCAAACCGGGGGGGTTGGGGCACCAACTATGGCATGTGGATCTGTCTCCGCCTGCGGAGGCTTGGTCGTTGCAGGGGTCTGGCGAACCCTGCGGACGGTGGGTAATAGCTAGCAGGCAGGAACTGCCTATCGCTCGGCGTTCGAACACCCAACGAAACCGACGGCTGGCTTGAACGTACGTTAACGAATGGGTGGGGGGTGGTCGTCAGTTGATGAAGAGACGTCAGGAGGAGTCCATGGCGGGAGTGCTCGAAGCCGGGCGCCAACCGCCAAACCCCCGGAGATGAGCACCAGGTTCTTTATCACGAGTTCGCCTTCGGTGGTAAGCACCAGCGGATTGCCGTTCTGGAAGGCAATGTCGGGTCTGATGATCAATACGAGGAAGGTTCCGATCAACTGAGCCACAAAGAGGAACAGAACGATCCGCATCCCGATCGAGAACAGGAGGCCCACGCCGACGATCACCTCCAGCGCCCCGAGGACAGGAACGAACCAGCCGGGATCGACCCAATAGACGACCGACGAGACCAGCTCGGTCACCGGCGTCACGCCAAACACCTTGAGGGCTCCGAACCAGACGAAGACGACCCCTAGCGAAAGCCGAAGAAGCGTGAGGCTGTGGCTACTTAGAAACCGTAAGACCTGGCGGTCGATTGACACCATCCGGTCCCAGGCTGTCCTGGCAACCTCGGCCGGAGCCGGCGATCGCTGCTCCACCTCGACGATGCTAACCCGGGTCGATCACCATCTCGACGGCGTGGCCAAAGGCAGAATATGAACTCCCGTGGTTGGTGAACATCGGCCCGCCGCCAACCTGACGAGTCGCCGGTCGCCGTTGCGGATCGGTGCGCGTTCCTCAAGAAGCGTGAGTTTCAAGGGTGTTCATTCTTCAGCCTGCGCCAGCCGCCGGCCCGGTAATAGCCGGTGATCTGCTTGAGCATTGCCAAATTGTGGAGGTGAGGTGACTTGAACCCCTGGCCTACCGGCGCACATGAATCATCAACGGTGACGGACGTTTCGCCGCTCACAATTGTGGTTGTCACCCACTGTTGTTCGCATCGCCTCGGTACCCCTCCTCTATCCGGAGGCCCGGGCGGCACTCGCCCATGCCAGCCGACTCGGCCGGCGCCAGCTCCGATCGGCGGTCACATCTCTCGACCGGCTGCTCTTCCAGTTCGACCTCATCGAGATCACGGAAACCCTCGCCAAGAGGGCCGGCGAACTTGCCGAGGCTATGTCAGGCCGCCCAACAACTAGTCATAAACACCGCTGAGTTGCCCTAACCAGCGTCTCGGTCGAGTCCTAACCGGACTCTTATCAAATGCAGCCGGCGTCGTAAGGGGATCGACGTCCGGTCGCGACGCAGCCCGTCTCACCAGTCAGGCATCGGAACGGCTGAGGCCGCAAGGCTCGGCGGCGACCCCGCCAGTCGCATTGAGAATCCACCTCCCATCTCTAGCAGAATTTCCCTGGGTGGCACACCGTTCAGGTCGAGATACTCCCTAATTACACGACCCAAATCAGGTCGGGCTTTGCATTCGCCGGATGGCGATGACGATCCAGTAGAGGGTCAACACGGCGAGGATCAGCGTGCTGATCAGGAACACCTGACTGCTAGCCCAGAGGACGGTGGCCGCTACGGCGGCGATGGCAGCCGCCAACCATGCACTGGCCCTTCCCCAGTTGCGCTCTTCTGCATCGAAGGCGAGCACCAGGAGACCGACGGCTAGCAACACCAGTCCACTCACCCACGCGTAGGTCGAGGTCGTGTTGATGGCGAAGCGGAAGACGTTGGCTCCTGCGAAGTCGGCAGGAAGGTCGTTGGTCAGCGCGAAACGACCCACCTCGAAGGCGGTGAGCTTGGACAAGTCGATCAACTCACCGGCGATGGCCAGAGTTACTCCCGGTACCAGCGTGTACTTTGCTCTGTCGGCTTGGGGGAGGAATGGAACTGCTACCAAGAGAGCTGCAAAGGCCAGTGCGGTGGCCAGATCGATCCATCTCCCCCATGACAAGTACTCCTCCTCGGCCGTCTCGAAGTTGTTGATGATCTGCTGCGAAACGTCCTCCGCCTCCGGAGGAGGCTCGCTGAGTCCGACTTCCAGGGCGGAAAGAACCGACAGCACCACGGCGGCAGCCACCAAGGCGGCTCCGAGTTGAAGGGCCCGTCTGGCCAGCATGTCGACCGAATCTACCGGGCTCTCCTCTCGAAGGTCGCCGCACGGCACCAGCCTCATTCGACTGACGGAGGACGTCGGCGCCACAGGGAATGGCCAACGCTTTCTCCAGGGTGGCGGGCATCGTAGCCGAAGGCGATCGAGCCGCAGACTGACGGTGTCGCTTCAACGGGAGAACCTGGTCCGCACCACCCGTGGCCGTCCGTTCAGTGGGGGTGTCCAGTCGACTGCGCTTTCTGGCCGCTGCTCGGTGGCCCATCACCTCCTTCCCCATACCCCGGAGCCGGTTGCTCTCGCCATTGAGGACGATCACCTCGGCGTAGTGAACCAGACGATCAACCTTGGGGGCGACCGGGGCTCGATCGCCGAAGATCTCCTTCGTGTCAACACCGGCTGAAAATTGACCCCCCTGGCCGAGCCTTTGTTCACTCTGTGTTGTCGGTTGGCACCCTCGCCATGTCGCGGTCTTTGAGTCGGTAGCTTTCTCCCTTGAGGGAGACCACCTCGGCGTGGTGGACGAGCCATTCGATCATGGCGGCGGCCACCACCGGAGTCCCCGTAGACCTCTCCCCACCGTCCGAAGGGCATGTTGAAGGTGACGCTCACCGAGGCCCGTTGGTAGCGGGATGAGATCAAGAGCGGGTAGCGACCCAGTCTCCAGAGCTCTTCTTGCAGCCTGCCGGCCTGGTGGGGGCGGACGAGCCGATCGACCCAGCCGGCGGCGGCACTTTGCCGGCACTTCTGCCGTTGCCGGATTCATCCTATTTGTTATCGCCATGTGGCGAGACGGGAGGTTGGCCAACTGGACGATCATCCTTTTGCATTGTGCCTCCCCCTTCTGGCAATCGGAGTCACGTTCATAACCGAGTCGCTTGGAGCGATCCTGTGGATGGTCAGCACAGCCGTCATCGCATGGAGGGGATGGCAGGAGTCGGCGGTCGTGGCGTGACCTCGGTAGCTGGGTTGGTGTCTTGGAGCCGACTACATTGCGCCGCAGTCAATCCATGCGACAATGGCGCGCTATTCACGCCTGTGCCGCAGCAGTGGGCAGGAGGATCTCGATGTGCTCCAGGGCGATCGACCGAGCCTGGGCGGGCATTCCTCGATCCTCCGGGGAGTTGATTAGCTGGTGAGCCGCCTCCCGGTACGTGGTGATGTTTCTGGGGCTGCCGATAACCGGATTCAAGTCGGACGCAGAGGGTGAGCGTCGCGTTGTCCCTGGTACACACAGGGGGTCGCGGTGCGCCTCAGGTCGTGACGGGTCGGGACTGAAGCAGCCATGGCCTGCCTCCGGCGAACGCCCATTCGATGTCCTGACTCGGGCCGAAAAGCCGCTCACACGCTGCCCCCAGGCCCGCCAATTCACGTAGAGCGGCTTCGTCGAGACACCAGCCTTCGTCGTCGACAGCGCGTTCACGTGTGCCGCCGCCGGCATCGGGTATCACCGCGACCTTCTTGGTGCCCTGCCGCGCCTCAAGGAGATCGCCAGACGGTGTGGCGATATAGAGGTCGGGGCTCACCAGACCGGCGACCACGGCCTCTCCCAGCCCCCAGCTTGCCTCGATGACCCAGCGGTCCGGGGTGCCGCCGACCGGGTCGCAGGTGAACAGCACTCCCGCCACGTCGGCAGCCACCAGGTGTTGGACGATGACCCCGACTCGCGGCTCGTCGGCCACTCCCATGCGTCGGCGGTAGGCGAGGGCAGCCTCATTCCTTCCCGACTGCCATACTCGGAGTATCGCATCCAGCAAGGCAACCTCACCCACGACATTGAGCAGAGTCAGGTGCTGGCCGGCGAAGCTCGCTGCCCGTGAGTCTTCGCCGACCGCCGAGGAACGCACCGCCAGGGGAACGTCCGTCAGGTCACCCAGATCCACAGGCAGTGCCTCGTCTCTCTTGGGTACACGCGAGGCGACGAAGTCGACCTCCTGCCAGGAGAGCGCAACTCCTTCCGGCACAGGAAGTCCTGCCCGGGATGCCGCCGACAGATTGGCGGCCTTGCCGCCGTACGCCCCGGCATCGAGGGTTGCACCCAACCGCATGGTTCAGCCTTCGATGGTCACGACGCCCCGGTCGCCGTCGACGGTGACGACAGAGCCGTCGGCAATGCTCGCCGTTGCGGTGCCGGTGGCGACGACAGCAGGGATACGGTACTCGCGGGCGACGATCGCCGCATGGCTTAGCACACCACCGGTGTCGGTGACCACCGCTCCCAACAGCGGGAGAAGAACGTTGTAGGCGGGTGTGGTCATGATGGCGACGAGGACGTCACCTTGGACGAGCCGCCCGAAGTCGGCCGGCGTGGTGACGACCCGAGCTGGGCCCCGGTAGACGCCCCGACTGGCAGCAATGCCCGTCAGCTCCTCCGTCGCAGCCTCATTTCTCCCGGAATCGGTGCCCAAGAGGCCGTCAAAGCTCATCCCAAGCATCAGGGCGTTGTTGATACGGCCGAGGGCCCCCGGCAACCAATCGAACGACGGTGGATCCTCGGGGTCCCCCAGGATCAGTGGTGCATCAAGTGGCGCGGCGAGGCGCCGATGTTGCAGCTCCGCCAGCACATCGGCGGAAGGGGCATCAGGCTCCCGTCTGAGCAGGACGTCGACCTGCTCGGGGAGCGCGTCGAAGATGTGCTCCGGCCGATAGAGTGAACCCTCCGATACCAGTCGCTCACCGGCGGCCAGCAAGGCTCGTCGTACCAGCCCCATCGGCCACTCGGCGGCGGGCCCGACGTCGTTTTCCCTCATCCCGTAGAGAACCTCGGCCTCCGCTTTGAGGGAGTCGTACTAAGCGCGATGCTCCTCCGGAACCCGCGGTCGCAGCCAGTCAGTCGTGGCGGTGAAAGCATTGGTCGGACGGTTGAGGCGGGCCACTATCGAAGCCACCAACGTGTCGGGCATCTCCGCTATCGCCTTGTCGTCGAGGTCGAATCCGGTGACACTGCGATGCCCGTACTCAAACAAGTACTCATCGAGCGCCCGGGCGGCCTCGGACGATGCAGAGCGCAGCGCCGCCAACCGATCCTCGGCCGGTAGTCCTTCGTTCATGAATCCCTTGCGGGCCGCGGGCGTGTTGTCGAGAACGCTGACGATCCGGTCGAGATGATCCAACGGCGCGAGCGAGAAAGGTGAGGAGCCGGCGAGCACCTCGACCACCTCGTGGGGTGCGACCCCGGTCCAGGCGCTCGCCTGCCGGGCGAAGTCACCCACGGAGAGGGCGTGGCCGAGGGCGTCGCGGAAGTGGATCTTCCACCCCTCTCCAAAGAGATTGACCGCCTCCGTGATGTGACGCCGTAGCTCCGCCCTTGACAGCTGGTGTGGGTCCTCGTCGGTGATCTGACGCAGTCGTGTCACGAACGCATCACGCCCTCCGTCGAGCCATTCTCTACCATCCTCGAGCCAGAGTCGGCCGGCCAAGGCGCGCGACGCCGCTTGGCGACGAGCTCGAAGTCCCGGGTGGAGGAGCAGCAGCATTCGCATCACAAACCGTGGAGGGGGCGGACCTTCTTTGTCTGGCGCCCCGACCGGCGTGGGTCTCAGGTAGAGCCAGCCGTTGACCTCGACGATGCGCATGCCGTCGATAAGTAACCCGTAGCGCAGCCCGACATCGCGGAATGCACCGTTGAGCAGTCTGGGCACCATCGTCCTGAACCAGGCGGTTTGCGGTTTCGGTTGTTTTGAGGGGTCCCGAAACCACATGCCCGGCCCGGGTGGCTCCCAGACCAGGTGATCGGCACCAATGGTTGACTGAGATTCCTTTGCTGTAGTCATTGACTCCCTGCCTATCTGTAGGCATTACTCGATGTCGTGCCCTTCACGCTCTCGATAAGGGCTCTGATGGCCCATCCGGTCGCGTCCGCGGCTTTCGACGCGTCGAAACCCGCCTCGTCCTTCATCGCAAGCCAGGTCCGCGACGATGCGAGTTGGTGGATAGTGACGACCGCCCATTCAGCCGTCTGCGGGTCGACCCCCTCCAACTCCCTGTCGGCGAGCCGACGCAGATGCTCCAGGCGGCGCGCTCGCGCCTGCCGACGCGCCGCCTGCCCGAATGGTGTCGAGAAGAAGGCGCGTGCCTTGTCGTCGTCGGCGCTCAATCGCTTGGCCATGACCACGGTTTGGTCGGCGAACGATGCCAGGTCAGTGGGCCATTCCGGCCGTGGGTAGCCGAGCTGCGCAGCAAGCCACTCCCCGAGAGCGTCGAGCATCGATTCACGGTCAGGAAAATGGTGGTAGACGGTGCGAACGGAAACCCCGGCTCGCTTCGCCACCTGCGCCACGACGAAGTCCCCTTCCTCGCTGATCACCGACGAGGCTGCGTCGAGAATGCGCTTGCGAGTGCGTTGCGCATTCTCACGCCGCAGTGGGCTGTCGTAGGCCCGAGCTTGAGTCTCTGGTTGCATCAGTCTTACCTCTATTACATGAATTATGCAATGAACACACGCGCATTGTCAAGAGATGGGCAGACCACCTGGCCGGTGAGGCCACCAGCGGACTCGAGTCCGGGATGGCATCTGCAACTAGGCTCGCGGCGTCCGGATCACCAAACTCCCGCTAGGCGGACGCCTCGCTGACCTGGCCGGCGGGTTGGCCATTCGTGAACATGAACCTGGCGAAATCGACGAGGCGGGCGGCATATCCCCATTCGTTGTCATACCAGGCCAGCACCTTGGCCACTCCGCCATGGGAGACATGAGTGCTTGCGACGTCCACCACCGCCGAACGGGGATCACCGATGATGTCGACCGATACCAGCCGATCCTCACTCACCCCGAGGATGCCCTCCAGCTCGGGGCGGGTCGAGGCCTCTCGAAAGGCGTCGTTGACTTCTTGGACCGTGGCGTCCTTCTGCAGTTGAGCGACCAGGTCGGTAACCGATCCGTCGGGGACGGGCACCCGCATTGCCATACCACTAATGCGACCTGCCAGCTCTGGAAGCACCCGTTCGGCGGCCTTGGCCGCCCCGGAGGTGGTGGGAATTATCGATACCGCTGCCGCCCGACCGCGAGGCCTGGTGCGAGCCGGTCCATCGACCAACGACTGGCTGGACGTGTACGCATGAATGGTCGTGAAGACTGCCTGCTCGACACCGAACGCTTGATTGAGAACCTTCACCACCGGAGCAAGGCAATTGGTCGTGCATGAAGCCAACGAAACCACCTGGTGGTGTGCAGCGTCGTAGTCGTGCTCGTTCACCCCCAGGACCACCGTGACGTCGACGTCGTCAGACGGCGCGGAAACGATCACCCGCTCCGCCCCAGCCACAAGGTGACCCGCAGCTGCGGCTCGCGAACGGAAAGCACCGGTCGCCTCGATCACCACCTCGGCGCCGACATCTGCCCAGGGAATGGCAGAGGGATCGTCGTGGGAGAAGAATGGAATGTCATTGCCCCGAACCACAAGGGAAGAGTTCTTGTGCTCTACGGGCCCGAACCTGCCGTGCACGGAGTCATAGCGAAGCATGTAGGTGAGGTCGTCGAGAGCGGCGAGATCGTTGACCGCGACCACATCGACCTCTTCGCGGTCGGCTATCTGACGTAACACGGTCCGTCCGATTCGACCCAACCCGTTGATACCCACCTTTGTCGCTTTCATTCGAACCCTTTCGTACGGCCCACCACATCGTTCGCCACGGATCGTCCGCTGTCATCATCCCGTTCGCCTATCCGGGTAGCGACACCGAGTTACCGTAAGCCTGTTCCGATATCCCGGCCCCGCTCTTTCCTCTTAGCGACAATCGCTCCCAAAATCGTCTGGGCGATGGCGTTACACCTGAACTTGGATGGCGTCGCCCTGGACCCGCACGGGGTATGCCGAGACAGGCTCCCTTGCTGGCGGTCTGCGCACTGCCCCAGTCGTCACGTCGAATTGGCTGCCGTGACAGGGGCAGGTCACCGTGGTCTCCTCGAGCTCACCCTCTGACAGCGAACACCCCATGTGGGTACAGACGTCGCCGAAACCGTAGAAGGAGCCGCCAACGTTGGCGATGGCCACCCGGTTCCCAGCGACCTCGAAACTGGCGAGGTCGCCATCTTTGATGTCGACGACCTTGGCGACAGTGGCGAACTGGTCCATCTTCTTGAATCCTCCGTGATGAGCGGTTCCTTGGTTTCAAGGTAGCGGGTTCTACCGAAGACCCGACTCCTCTTCGGACCTTAACTTGAAGTGGATCCGGTCCATGGCGGCGAGCCCGCAACGTTCGTCTTATGAACAGCGAGACTTCAGATAGGTGGTGAACCCAATTGAAAAGCGTTCATCAACGTCACAACGATCCAGAACGAAAGCGCGAGGTTGGTCAGGTCGTGATGTTGATGATTCGGCACACGCTTTCGGGAGAGCAGTCGGCTGGGTCGACGTCGGCGGCCTGTTCCCGAAGGGCGATCAGGTCTCGACGCAGACGTCTCAGTTGCCCGATTCTCTCATCGGTCTCTTTGATTCTTGTGTCGAGCAGCCCGGTGACATGCCGGCACGGAGAGTCACCCCCGTCTCGGATCTGCAGCACCTGGCTCAACTCGCGGAGGGTGAGGCCGACCGCCTGGCCGGCGCGGATGAACGCGAGTCGTTCCACGACCGCGGGGTCGTAGTCCCGGTATCCCGAATCCGTCCGCTCAGGCGGTGGGATGAGACCCCGGTCCTCGTAGAAGCGGACCGCCGATGTGGCCAGACCCACCCGTCGTGCAACTTCACCGATCCGCATGAGCCGGCAGATTACCACTTGACCTTCAACTGTACTTGAAGCTGTACGGTGGTAATCACCGAAGCACCCCAAGGAAACGCATTGGCCAGCGACACCAAGATTCGCGGCTGGGCCCAACAGCTCGCCGTTGCGACTCCGATCCTCGACCCGGAGGAGCAGTGGATCGCCAGACAGATTTACCACCTGATCGCCGCTACCGCCGAGCCGGTCACGATCAAACAGATCGCCGACAAAGCAGGAGCATCCCCAGGGCGAGTCGAGGCGAGTCTGCGTTCATGGCCGCTGGTCCTCTGGGATGACCAGGACCGGGTGGTCGGGTTCTGGGGGATCCACTCGCGACGGATCAAACCAACCCACGCCATCGAAATGGACGGGACCACGGTTTATGCGTGGTGCGCATGGGACACCCTGTTCATCACTGAGATCCTGGGCCTCCAGACACAGGTCAGCTCCACCGACCCTCACACCGGAAGCCCGATCCGGCTCACCGTCACCCCCGACGGGGTGACCAGCCTCGATCCGCCCGAGACGGTGGTGTCGCTCCTCCTCCCCGAGGACGGCCTGACCGAAGACGCCATCCAACGTTTCTGTCACAAGGTCCACTTCTTCACCTCGCCTGAGTCGGCCGCAACGTGGATCGACGGCCGGCCCGACCTGTTCGCCGTGACGGTGGAGGAGGCGTTCGAATTGGGACGAGTCACCAACCGCCTCCGCCTGGGCGCCGTCATCGACCACGACGAGCGAGGCGTCCGCTGATGGACATCACCCTTCAATACTTCGACGGATGCCCCAACTGGAAGACGACCGCCGAGGACCTCGCCCGCCTCATCGACCAAGGCCTGTTGGCGAGAATTTCCTATGAGTTGATCGACAGCGAGGATGCTGCCGTCGACCGAGGCTTCCGCGGGTCTCCCACGGTCCTCATCGACGGCGTCGACCCCTTCGGTA